>CALNAL010000196.1 GCA_937874445.1 uncultured Acetobacteraceae bacterium
GGAAGCTCAAGCCCGGCGTGAAATGGCACGACGGCGCCCCCTTCACCGCCGACGACGTCGTGTTCAACTGGGAATATTCCTCCAATCCCGCGACCGCGACCGTCACCATCGGTTCCTACCGTGACATGAAGGTGGAGAAGATCGACGAGTTGACGGTGCGCGTCACCTTCAACGAGCCATCCCCGTTCTGGGCCAATCCCTTTGTCGGCCTCTACGGGATGATCATCCCCAAGCATCTCTTCAAGGACTACGTGGGCGACAAGTCGCGCGATGCGCCGGCCAATCTCGCCCCGGTCGGCACCGGGCCCTACAAGTTCGTCGAGTTCCGCCCCGGCGACTTCCTGCGCGCCGAACGCAACCCCGACTATCACATTCCCAACCGGCCCTTCTTCGATACGCTCGAGCTGAAGGGCGGCGGGGATGCGGTCTCGGCGGCGCGCGCGGTGATGCAGACCGGCGAATACGACTACGCCTGGAACATGCAGGTCGAGGACGAGGTCCTCAAGCGCCTCGAGGCTTCCGGCAAGGGCCATGTCGAGATGGTCTGGGGCGGCAACATCGAGTTCCTGCTGCTCAATGCCACCGACCCCAACAAGGAGGTGGACGGCGAGCGCTCCTCGCTGAAGACGCAGCACCCCGCCTTCAAGGACCCGGCGGTGCGCCACGCCATGCACCTGCTGTGCGACCTCGGCGCGATGGAGAAATTCATCTACGGCCGCACCGCCAAGGCCACCGCCAACGTGGTCAATGGGCCGCCGCGGTTCGTCTCCAAGGCGACGAAGTGGGAGTTCAACATCGCCAAGGCGACGAAGATGCTGGACGAGGCCGGCTGGAAGCCGGGAGCCGACGGCATCCGCGCCAAGGACGGGGTGGCGCTGAAGTTCGTGTTCCAGACTTCGATCAACGCGCCGCGGCAGAAGTGCCAGCAGGTGATCAAGCAGGCCTGCCAGAAGGCCGGCATCGCGCTCGAGCTGAAGTCGATCACGGCCTCGGTGTTCTTCTCCTCCGATGTTGCCAATCCCGACACCTACACCAAGTTTTATGCGGACATGGAAATGTATACGACGACCATGTCGCAGCCCGATCCCGAGAGCTTCCTCAGGATGTTCTGTTCGTGGGAGGCGGCGAGCAAGGAGAACAAGTGGCAGGGGCGCAACATCACCCGCTGGCAGAGCCCCGAATTCGACAAGCGTTTCAATGTGGCGGTCAAGGAACTTGACCCGGCCAGGCGCGCGGAGTTGATCATGCGGCTGAACGACATGGGGGTGGCGGAGTACTGCAAGCCATTGCTGTGGCGGTCCACGCCGAATGCCGTTGCCACCAGGCTGAAAGCGCGTGACAGCGGCTGGGATTCCATCCTGGCCGGCCTGGCCTATTGGTATCGTGAGGCATGATGCTGTTTGCTGCTGATGCGACCCCGTTCCCGTCGGGGCGGGGCCTCTGATGGGCTCCTATCTGGCCCGCCGCCTGATGATCGCGATCCCGAGTCTGCTCGGGATCAGCTTCATCCTGTTCGTCGTCCTGGCGCTCGCGCCGGGCGACCCGTTCGGCGACATCGCCTCCAACCCGAATGTTCCGCCCGAGGTCCGCCTGGCCCTGCGCGCGAAGTTCGGCATGGATGACCCGGTGCTCGTCCGCTACGCCCACTGGCTGGTGGCGATGGCGCATGGCGACTGGGGATTTTCCTTCGCCAGCCGCATCGACGTCTCCACGCTGATCCTGCAGCGGGTGCCGACGACGATCTACGTCATCGGCTCCTCGCAGGTGCTGGCGCTGCTGGTGGCGCTGCCCATCGGCATCTACGCGGCGACGCGGCCCTATTCGGTGTTCGACCAGATCGCCAACACCTTCGCCTTCATGGGCTTCTCGCTGCCGACCTTCTTCACCGGCCTGCTGCTGATCCTGATCTTCAGCATCAAGCTGCACTGGCTGCCCTTCGTCTATCAGGCGGACCTGCCGGGCTCGGGGCTGGAGTGGGTGTGGGGCAACATCAAGCAGGCGATCATGCCGGTGACGGTGCTGGGCCTGTTCCAGGCGGCCTCGTACACGCGCTACGTGCGCTCGGCGGTGCTCGACGTCTCGCGGCTGGATTACGTCACCACCGCGCGTGCCAAGGGCCTCGCCGAAAAGGTGGTGGTCCTGCGCCACATCTCGCGCAACGCGCTGATCCCGGTGGTGACGATGGTGGCGCTGCAGATGCCGGCGGTGTTCGGCGGTGCCATCGTCACCGAGCAGATCTTCCGCGTGCCGGGCATCGGCTCGCTGCTGATCTCGGCGATGCTGGCCAACGACACGCCGGTGGTGATGGCGGTGACCTTCGTGTTCTCCTGCCTCGTGATTTTCTTCAACCTCATTGCGGACCTCCTCTATGGCTGGCTCGACCCTCGCATCTCCTTCCGCTGATCCGGTGGAAGACATCCCGATGCGTCCGGTGGTCTCGCCGGCGCGCGAGACCTGGCGACGCTTTCGCCGCCACCGCCTGGCAATGATCGGCCTGGTGATCCTGACGCTGCTGGTGCTCGGGGTTGTGCTGGGCCCGCTGCTGTGGCCGGTGGCGATCAACGACATCGACTTCAGCGCAACGCTTTCCGCTCCGTCGTGGGACCATCCCTTCGGCGCCGACGATCTCGGCCAGGACCTGTTGGCGCGCATGATCTACGGCGGACGCATCTCGCTGGCTGTCGGCTTCGCGGCGATGCTGGTCTCGGCGCTGCTGGGCGTGGTCGTCGGCTCGCTGGCCGGCATGTCGCGCGGGATGCTCGATTCGTTCCTGATGTGGGTGACGGATCTGTTCCTTTCGCTGCCGCAGCTGCCGTTGTTGCTGCTGTTCATCTACCTCTTCCGCGACACGCTGAAGGCGGCGTTCGGCCTGGAAGGCGGGGTCTTCGTGATGATCGTCACGGTCATCGGCGGACTGCGCTGGATGCCGGTGGCCCGCCTGGTGCGCGCCCAGTTCCTCTCGTTGCGCGAGAAGGAGTTCGTCGAGGCGGCGCGCTCGCAGGGGGCGACGCGGATGCGCCAGGTGGTGCACCACATCCTGCCCAACGCGCTCGGCCCGGTGATCGTGGCGGCGACCATGGAGGTTTCCTTCGCGATCATTTCGGAGTCGACGCTTTCCTTCCTCGGCCTCGGCTTTCCTCCCGACATCCCGACCTGGGGGCGCATCCTGTTCGACGCCAACAACTATCTCGATTCCGCCCCGCACTGGGCGCTTTTTCCCGGTGCCGCGATCTTCCTCACGGTGCTGTCCATCAACTTCATCGGCGACGGCCTGCGCGATGCGTTCGACCCACGCCGCGTGATCTGAACGGGAGGCCCCCATGGAAGAACCCCTGCTGAGCGTGCGGGATCTGCGCACGGCCTTCCGCATCGAGCGCAAGTGGCGCGAGGTGGTGCACGGCATTTCCTTCGACATCGCCCCGCGCGAGACGGTGGCGCTGGTCGGCGAATCGGGCTCGGGCAAGAGCGTCACGGCGATGTCGGTGATGCGCCTCACCCCCGGCGGCGGCGCGAGCAAGGTGGACGGCAGCGTCAAGCTGGAAGGCCGCGAGCTGCTCACCCTGCCGCCGCGCGGCATCCAGGACGTGCGCGGCTCCGAGATCGCGATGATCTTCCAGGAACCGATGACCAGCCTCAATCCGGTGCTGACCATCGGCTTCCAGATCGCCGAGACCCTGCTGCGCCATCGCCACATGTCCCGCGCCGAGGCCGAGGCGGAGACGGTGCGCCTGCTCGACAAGGTGCGCATCCCCGCGGCCAAGTCGCGCGTCAACGAGTATCCCCACCGCTTTTCCGGCGGCATGCGCCAGCGCGTGATGATCGCCATGGCGCTGGCCTGCCGCCCCAAGCTGCTGATCGCCGACGAGCCCACCACCGCGCTCGACGTCACCATCCAGGCGCAGATCCTCCAGCTCATCAAGGAGCTGCAGGTCGAGGACGGCATGTCGGTGCTGTTCATCACGCACGACATGGGCGTGGTGGCCGAGATCGCCGACCGCATGGTGGTGATGTACCACGGCGACGCGGTGGAGACCGGCACCACCGGCGAGATCTTCCACGCGGCCAAGCATCCCTACACCCGCGCGCTGCTCTCGGCGGTGCCGCGGCTGGGGGCGATGAAGGGCCTCGATCTGCCGATGCGCTATCCCATCGTCGATCGCGCGACGGGCATCGCCGACACTCCCACGCCCTCGCCCGACAACCGCGGCCCGGTGTTGCGCCCGGTGCTGGAGGTGAGCGGCCTGGTCACGCGCTTTGACATCCGCGGCGGCATCCTCAGCCGCGTGCGGGGGCGGGTGCACGCGGTGGAGAACGTCTCCTTCAGCGTGCGCGCGGGCGAGACCCTGGCGCTGGTGGGCGAGAGCGGCTGCGGCAAGTCCACCACCGGGCGCTCGGTGATGCGCCTGGTCGAGCCGCGCTCCGGCACGGTGCTGCTCAACGGCGAGGACATCCTTCAGCTCGATGCCTTCACCCTGCGCGAGCGCCGGCGCAGCATCCAGATGATCTTCCAGGATCCCTTCGCCAGCCTCGACCCGCGCATGACGGTCGGCGCCGCGATCGCCGAGCCGATGATCATCAACAAGATGGGCACCTCGGCGCAGGCCCGCGAAAAGACCGCCTATCTGCTGGAACGTGTCGGTCTCACGCCCGACATGGGGATGCGCTTCCCCCACGAGTTCTCCGGCGGCCAGCGCCAGCGCATCTGCATCGCCCGCGCGCTGGCGGTGGAACCCTCCCTGATCGTCGCCGACGAATCCGTCTCCGCGCTCGACGTCTCGATCAAGGCGCAGGTGGTCAACCTGATGCTGGAGCTGCAGGACGAGATGAAGCTCGCCTATCTCTTCATCAGCCACGACATGGCGGTGGTCGAGCGTGTCAGCCACCGCGTGGCGGTGATGTATCTCGGCGAGATCGTCGAGGTCGGCCCGCGCGCCGCGGTGTTCGACAATCCGCAGCACCCCTACACCAAGCGCCTGCTGGCGGCGGTGCCGGTGCCCGACCCCGCGCGGCGCGGCCAGATGCGCGCGGCGGTGGTTACCGAGCTGAAGAGCCCGGTGCGCCCGCCCGATTACCAGCCGCCGGTGCGCCAGTATCGCGAGGTCTCGCCCGGCCACGTCGTGCAGCTGTGGGACGAGTCCTGGGAGACCTCCGGCACGGAGCAGCCGGCGCTGCTCGCCTCCTGATTCTTGCCGCGGGGGGCCTTTACGCGGCGCGGCCGGTGGGGAAAGAGTGGCGGCCATCATGACCGATTCTCTTTCTCTGCGGCTGGACCGCGCGGTTGCGGCCCTGCCTGATGCGTTTCCCGGCCCCGGCGGGGCGGTGGCGGTGCTGCGGGCGGGCGAGGTGCTGGTGCGCCACACCTGGGGCTATGCCAACGCCGAGCGGCGCATTCCCTTCACCCCGGCGAGTCTGTTCCGCTTCTGCTCGATCACCAAGCAGTTCACCTGCGCCCTGCTGCTCGACCGCTTCCCCGATCCCTCGGTGCTCGACGCCGACGTGGCCGCGGCCCTGCCCGGCCTGGCGGAACCGGCGCCGCACGCGCTGCACCTCTGCCACAACCAGTCGGGACTGCGCGACTACTGGGCGGTGGCGATGCTGCACGGCTCGCCGGTGGAGGCCCCCTTCGGCGAGGCCGAGGCGGCGCGCGTGATCGGCGGCATGCGCAGCCTGCATTTCGCGCCCGGCACCCGCTATTCCTACGTCAACCAGAACTTCCGCCTGCTGGCCAACATCCTCCAGGCGCGTGCCGGCCGCCCCTTCGCCGAGCTGCTGCGCCGGCACGTCTTCGAGCCCGCCGGCATGGCGGGGGCGATGCTGACGGCCAACACCGCGGCCCTGCCCGATGGCGGGGAGGGCTACGAGGGCACCGTGGAGAGCGGCTTCCGGGCCGCGGTCAACCGCATCCTGTGGACGGGCGATGCCGGCCTGGGCGCCAGCCTTGACGACATGATCGCCTGGGAGAAGTTCATCGACGCCACGCGCGAGGACCCGCAGGGCCTCTACCGGCGTCTCTCGGCCCCGACCACCTTCGCCGACGGCACCCCGGCGCACTACGGCTTCGGCCTGGGGCGCACGGTGGAGTTCGGCCGGCCCGCCACCGGGCACGGCGGGGCGCTGCGCGGCTGGCGCAGCCACCGGCTCAACCTGACGGCGGAGCGGATCTCGGTGGTGGTGATGTTCAACCATCTCTCCGACGCCCACGCGGCGGCCGTGCGCCTGCTCGCCGCCGTGCTCGACGAGGCACCGGCGCCGGCCCCGGAGCCGCTGCCCGCCCCGGCGTGGCTGGGCGCCTATCGCGAGCCGGAGAGCGGCCTGGCGGTGCGCATCGATGCCGCGGAGCCAGGCGTGGTGCAGCTGCGCTTCGGCCATCGTGCCGAGCGGCTCTTCCTGCGCCCCGATGGCAGCGCCTCGCAGGGCGACGTGGCCTTGCATCCCACGCCCGCGGGGCTGCGCATGGAGCGTTCGGGGGAGAACCTCGCCAGCCTGCTGGTGCCTTGTCGCGGTGAGGTGCCGCGCGCCGGTCTGGCCGGCCGCTACCGTTGCGCCGAGCTGGAGGCGGAGCTGACGGTGGCCGATGCGGGCGGAGCGCTCTACGGCGCCTTCTCGGGCTTTCTCGGCCAGGGGCGGATGGAGCGCCTGGAGCCGATCGGCCCGGATTTGTGGGCCCTGCCGTGCCCACGCGCGCTCGACCACACCCCGCCTGGCGACTGGACCCTGGCCTTCGAGCGTGCCGCCGACGGCTCGGTGGAGAGCGTGCTGCTCGGCTGCTGGCTGGCCCGGCGGCTGCGCTACGAGCGCCTGGGCGGCCGGAGCTGATCCCGCGCCTCGCTGATCGCGCCCCGGTAAGAAGGGAAGGAAGTCCTTCTTTTTCCTGAAGGAAAAAGAAGCAAAAAGGACTTTTCCCCGTTTGGCTCCGCGTCTGACCCAGGCGCGGAGCCCTTAACGGATAAAGCTTTCCTGGTTCTCCTTTCCCGAAAGGAGAACACCTTGCCTTGGCTGTCTCTCCGAGCTGTCTTTCCGATGTCGCGAGGGGTGCGTTCGGAGCGCTCTGCCATCCGGAATCAACGCAAAAATAGGCCGAGCTTGCCTGCCCGCCCTTGACGCTGGCGCGCGGATGCGCCATCTGCCAAGCAAACAGGACTTCACAAGTCCGATTAGGAACGCGGACACGATGCTCAGGCTTTCCAAGCTTACCGACTATGCGGTGGTGGTCCTGCTGGCGATGGCCGAGCGGGTGCCGGAGCCGGCAAGCGCGGGCGTGCGGACCTCGCCGTGCCTGGCGGGGGCGACGGGCGTGCCGGAGCCCACGGTGGCCAAGGTGCTGAAGGCGCTGAGCGCAGCCGGCCTGGTGGCCTCGCTGCGCGGGGCGCGCGGCGGCTACCGACTGATGCGCCCGCTGGAGGAAATCTCGGTGGCCGACGTGGTCACCGCGGTGGATGGCCCGATCGCGCTGGCCGCGTGCATCGAGGGCGCCGCCTCGCCATGCGAGGTCCATCATTCCTGCGCGGCCAAAGGGCAGTGGCAGCTGGTCAACGACGCGGTCTGCGCGGCTCTCGGCGCGATCAGCCTGGCCGACATGCGCGAGGCGGCCGTGCCGCCGCTGTTGCGTCCGTCCGGTCGCCCCGTCACCTCTCTTCCTTTTTCCCAGATCGCCGAATAGGAGCGCCCATGTCTCCTTCTTCCACCCAGGAGCGCGAAGCTCTGCAGTCGGTCACCCAGTCCGGCTACAAATGGGGCTTCGAGACCGACATCGAGATGGAGTTCGCCCCGCAGGGACTGAGCGAGGAGATCATCCGCCTGATCTCGGCCAAGAAGGGCGACCCCGACTGGCTGCTGGCCTGGCGGCTGGAGGCCTTCGCGGCGTGGCGGAAGATGGAGGAGCCCCACTGGGGGCTGCTGCACTATCCGCCCATCGACTACCAGGCGCTGCGCTACTACGCCGCCCCCAAGCGCAAGCCCGGCCCGAAGAGCCTCGACGAGGTCGATCCGAAGCTGCTGGAGACCTACGCCAAGCTCGGCATCCCGCTGAAGGAGCAGGCGGTGCTGGCCGGGGTCGCGGCCGAAACCGAGGCTCCCGCCCAGATCGCGGTGGACGCGGTGTTCGACAGCGTGTCGGTGGCCACCACCTTCCGCCAGCGCCTGGCCGATGCGGGGGTGATCTTCTGCTCGATCTCGGAGGCCATCCGCGAGCATCCCGATCTGGTGCGCCGCTATCTCGGCAGCGTGGTGCCGGCGGGCGACAACTACTTCGCGGCCCTCAACGCCGCGGTGTTCACCGACGGCAGCTTCGTCTTCGTGCCGCGCGGGGTGCGCTGCCCGATGGAGCTGTCCACCTACTTCCGCATCAACGCGCGCAACACCGGGCAGTTCGAGCGCACGCTGATCGTGGCCGAACCGGGCGCGCAGGTTTCCTACCTGGAAGGCTGCACCGCTCCCCAGCGCGACGAGAACCAGCTGCATGCCGCGGTGGTCGAGCTGATCGCCGAGGAGGACGCCTCGATCAAATACTCCACGGTGCAGAACTGGTATCCCGGCGACGCGGAGGGGAAGGGGGGCGTCTACAACTTCGTCACCAAGCGTGGCGACTGCCGCGGCGCGCGCGCGAAGATCTCGTGGACGCAGGTGGAGACCGGCTCGGCCATCACCTGGAAGTATCCCTCCTGCCTGCTGCGCGGGGAGGGCAGCGTGGGCGAGTTCTATTCCGTTGCCGTGACGACGAACCACCAGCAGGCCGACACCGGCACCAAGATGATCCATATCGGTGCCAATACGACCTCGACGATCGTCTCCAAGGGCATCTCGGCGGGCTTCTCCAACAACACCTATCGCGGCCAGGTGAAGGTGATGCCGCGCGCTCACAACGCCCACAACCACACCCAGTGCGACAGCCTGCTCATCGGCGACAAGTGCGGCGCGCACACCGTGCCCTATATCGAGAGCCGCAACGCCACGGCGCGGCTGGAGCACGAGGCGACCACCTCCAAGATCGCCGACGACCAGCTGTTCTATTGTCGCCAGCGCGGACTGACCGAGGAGGACGCGGTCAACCTCATCGTCAACGGCTTCTGCAAGGAGGTGCTGAAGGAGTTGCCGATGGAATTCGCCGTCGAGGCGCAGAAACTGCTTGCCGTCAGCCTTGAAGGCTCGGTCGGCTGAGGGAGAACGAGACATGCTCGAAATCAAGGGGCTGACCGCCGGCGTCGAGGGCAAGCAGATCCTCAACGGCATCGACCTGGTGGTGCCCTCCGGCGAGGTGCACGCCATCATGGGGCCGAACGGCTCCGGCAAGTCCACGCTGTCCTATGTGCTGTCCGGGCGTGACGGCTACGAGGTCACCGGCGGCTCGGCGAGCTTCGACGGGCACGACCTGCTGGAGATGCCCCCCGAGGCGCGCGCCGCCGCCGGGCTGTTTCTCGCCTTCCAGTATCCGGTGGAGCTGCCGGGGGTGAACAACGCCAACTTCCTGCGTGCCGCGCTGAACGCGCAGCGTCGCGCCCGCGGCGAGGAGGAACTCGATTCGGTGGCATTCCTCAAGCTGGCCCGTGCCGCCACGAAGAAACTCTCGATGGCCAACGACCTGCTGCGCCGCAACGTCAACGTCGGTTTCTCCGGCGGCGAAAAGAAGCGCAACGAGGTGCTGCAGATGGCGATCCTCCGCCCGAAGCTCGCCATTCTCGACGAGACCGATTCCGGGCTCGACATCGACGCGCTGCGCATCGTCTCCGAGGGCGTCAACGCCCAGCGCGGGCCTGATTTTTCCGCGCTGGTCATCACCCACTACCAGCGCCTGCTCGACTACATCGTGCCCGACAAGGTGCATGTGCTGGCGCGCGGACGCATCGTGCGCACCGGCGGGCCGGAGCTGGCGCGCGAGCTGGAAGAGACCGGCTACGCCTCGGTGCTGGCGGAGGTGGCATGAGCACGCAGCCGTTGCAGGCGCTCGCAGGAAAATTCGCCGACGCCTATGCGGCGCGCGCGGCCGATCCGGCGCGCGCCCTGGCCGCCGAGCGGTTCCGTGCCGAGGGGCTGCCCACGCCGCGTGTCGAGGCCTGGCATTACACGCCGCTCGCCGCGCTCGCCGATGTCGCGCTCGCTGCCCCGGCGCGCGATCCCGCAGTCCTGGCCGCACGCATTCCCGATCTCGGTGTTCCGCGCCTGGTGTTCGGCAACGGCCGCTATCGTGCCGATCTTTCCACGCCCCCGGCGGACCTCGCGGTGCGCACCGGCGCGCCGGCCTGGGGCGTGCTGCCCGAGGGGCTGCAACACCATCTCGTCGCCCTCAACACGATGTTCGCCGAGGACGGCGCGGAGATCGTGGTGCCGCCCGGCACGGATGCGGGCGTGCTGATGCTGGTCCACCTCGCCACCGGCGGGGCCTCCCATCCGCGTCACGCCGTGCGCCTCGGCGCCAATGCCCGGCTGACCCTGGTCGAGATCGCCCTCGGCGAGGGGGCCGCCTTCCACAATCCCGTCATCACCTTCGCGGTGGGGGAGGGGGCGACGGTGGTCCACACCGTGCTCCAGGAGGAGAGTGCGGAGGCGATCCATCTCGCCACCGTCTTTGCCGAGGTGGCGAAGGGAGCGACCTACGACAGCTTCCTGCTCACCCTCGGCGGCCGCCTCGCCCGGCGCGAGATGCACACCCGCCTTGCCGGCCCCGGCGCGGCCGCGCATCTCAACGCGGCGCAGTTGCTCGGCGGCACGCAGCATGCCGACTTCACCACCGATGTCGTGCATGCCTCCGCCAACGCCACCAGCCGCCAGACGGTCAAGAACGTGCTGGCCGGCCACGCGCGCGGCGTCTTCCAGGGACGCATCCTGGTCGAGCGCGACGCGCAGAAGACCGATGGCTACCAGATGAACCAGGGCCTGCTGCTCAGCCCCACCGCCGAGCTGGACGTCAAGCCGGGGCTGGAGATCTATGCCGACGACGTGAAGTGCTCGCACGGCACGGCGATCGGCGAGATCGACCCCGAGCAGCTTTTCTACCTGCGCAGCCGCGGCATTCCCGAGGGCGAGGCGCGCGCGATGCTGGTGCGCGCCTTCATCGGCGAGGCGCTCGACGGCATCGCCTTCGCGCCGGTCCGCGCGGCGATGGAAGAGCGCATCGGCATCTGGTGGGAGGCCCAGCAGGCATCATGACCGATTCGCTCGACGTTTCCGCCATCCGCGCGCAATTCCCCATTCTTGCAGAGAAAGTCTGGGAAAAGCCGCTGGTCTATCTCGACAGTGCCGCCTCGGCGATGAAGCCGCGCGCCGTCATCGACGCCATGACCGATACGATGGAGCACCAATACGCCAACGTCCATCGCGGCCTGCACTGGATGAGCGAGCGCACCACCGAGGCCTACGAGGCGGCGCGTGAATCGGTGCGTCGCCTGCTCAATGCCGCCGATGCGCGCGAGATCGTCTTCACCCGCAACTCCACCGAGGCGATCAACCTGGTGGCCTACAGCTACGGCCGCGGCGTGCTGCGCCCGGAGCAGGCGGTGCTGATCTCGGGCATGGAGCACCACTCCAACATCGTCCCCTGGCAGCTGCTGCGCACCGAGCGCGGCAACGAGCTGCGCGTCGCCGATGTCAGCGAGTCCGGAGAGTTCGACATGGAGTCCTACGCCCGCCTGCTGGAGGATGGCCGCGTCGGGCTGGTGGCGGTGACGCACATGTCCAACGTGCTGGGCACTGTTCCTCCTGTGGAACGGATCATCCGCCTTGCCCACGAGCACGGTGCCAAGGTGCTGCTCGACGGCTCGCAGGCGGTGGTGCACCGCCACGTGGACGTGCAGGCACTGGGCTGCGATTTCTATGCGGTCACCGGCCACAAGATCTACGGCCCCACCGGCATCGGCGCGCTCTACGCCCGCCGCGAGCTGCTCGAGCGCATGCCGCCCTTCCTGGGGGGCGGCGAAATGATCGGCGAGGTGAGCTACGAGCACACTACCTGGGCCGACGTGCCGCACAAGTTCGAGGCGGGCACGCCGGCGATCATCGAGGCGATCGGGCTGGGGGCCGCGATCGAATGGTTCGAGGGGCTCGATCCGCAGGCGCTCGCGGCCCACGAGGCCGAACTCACCGAGCATGCGCTGTCCCGCCTGTCCCAGGTGAAGGGGCTGCGCGTGCTGGGGGCGGCGCAGGACCGTGGCGGCGTGGTGAGCTTCACGCTGAAGGGCGCGCACGCCCACGATGTCGCGACATTGCTTGACCGCAACGGAATCGCGGTGCGTGCCGGGCACCACTGCGCCGAGCCGCTGCTGCATCGTTTCGGCCTGGAAAGCACTGCCCGTGCCTCCTTCGCCGCCTACACCACCCGCGAGGAGATCGACTCTCTTGCCGACGCACTGGAGCGGGTGCGGGAGTTCTTCCTGTGAGCCCGACGTCAACAAGGAAGGCGTTCTCCTTTCGAGAAAGGAGAACCAGGAAAGCTTCCTCCGTTAAGGGCTCCGGGCTGGGTCAGGCGCGGAGCCAAACGAACGAAGTCCTTTTTGCTTCTTTTCCCTTCAGGAAAAAGAAGCCTTCCTTCCTTTATTCTTCCCTTCCCTGTCTCTTATACACATCTCCGAGCCCACGAGACATGCGCAGATCTCGTAT
>CALNAL010000197.1 GCA_937874445.1 uncultured Acetobacteraceae bacterium
CCCCACGCCCACCGACGACCTCTACTTCGTCGCCGACGGCCACGGCGGCCACGCTTTCGCGCGCACCCTCGACGAGCACAACCGCAACGTCGCCCGCTGGCGCGCCGGCACGTCCCCCCGCCCCTGAGGCGTCGCGACGCCAGACAAGGCCAGGGCGCTGCAAGCAAGGCCAGGGCGCTGCCCTGGACCTGCCAAGGGCCGGGAGGCCCTTGGATCCCGGTCGTTCAGGTTCTTCTCCGGTGCGCGGAGCCGAAACTCCCGACCGGATCGCGATCTGCTCCCGTGCCCTGATTCCGCAGTCCTGGAACCCACGAAATCAGGACATTCTCTTTTTATTTCAATGACTTGGTGATCTGCTCCGCCCGCGCCGATGCGGCGAACTTCGCGGGCAGGACACGAAAGCGGGAGGCGTTCGCCTGCGCTCCCGCCTCCCGCCCCGGCTCTTTGTTGCCTCGCGCGATTCAGACTTTTGGCGAGTCCGCCAATCGTCATCGCGCTCTGGAGCAGATCGCGACCCGGCGGAATCGCCGAGTCGCGTGACTCTGCTCGGGAAAACAAAGAGCTAGAACATTTTCCGGGGGCCAGTGCGAACGGGAAATGCTCTAGGCGGCGCGGATCTTGGTCACGAAGGCCCTGACCTGATCGGAGAGGGTGGTCGATTGCGCCGAGAGCCCGGCAATCGCCGAGGTCACGTCGCGGGCGGTCGTGCTGGTCTCGGAAGCCAGGCTGTTCACCTCGTCGATGACCGAGCTGACCTGGGCCCCGCCCTGCGAGGCGCTGTCGATGTTGCGGGCGATTTCCTGGGTTGCCGCGCCCTGCTCCTCGACGGCGGAAGCCACCGCCCCCGAGATCTGGTTGATCTCGTTGATGGTCGTGCCGATTCCCTGGATCGCCCCCACCGCCTCGCGGGTGGCCGACTGCACCGCGGAAACCTGGGCGGCGATGCTCTCGGTGGCGCGGGCGGTCTGGCTGGCCAGGTTCTTGACCTCGCCGGCCACCACCGCGAAGCCGCGTCCCGCATCGCCCGCGCGGGCCGCCTCGATCGTCGCGTTGAGCGCCAGGAGATTGGTCTGTGCGGCAATGTCGGTGATCAGCTTGACGACATCGCCGATCTTGGCAGCCGCCTCCGCGAGGCCCTGCACCAGACGGTCGCTGCGCTGGGCCTCCTCGGTCGCGGTGTGGGCGATCCGGGCCGACTTGCCCACCAGGGTGGAAATCTCATGGATCGAGGCGTTGAGCTGCTCGGTGGCCGCGGCGACGGTGCCGATGTTCCCGCTCGTCTGGCTGGCCGCCGCCGAGGCCGAACCGGCCTGGGAGGCGGTGCGCTCGGCCACCGAGGTCATCGTCGCGGCGGCCGCGTCGAGCTGGGCCACTGAGGTGCCCACCGCCTCCACCACGCTCGCGACATCCCGTTCCAGGTCGCCCGCCGCTGCGCCGAGGGTTTTCCCCGCCTGGGCCTTGGCCGAGCGCATGTAGGCGTCCGCGGCCAGTTCCACCTCGAACATCACCACACCCGCGAGCGCGTCCACCACCTGGCGCAGCCGCTCGGGGCGGCGGCGATGGCGCTGGCCGGCCACGTCGATCAGGTGGCGCAGGACGTTGCTGTAGAAGGCGAAATACCAGCGCAGGTCGAGCCCCTGGGTCTGGCGCTTCTCGAACAGCCGGGCGCAGCGCTCCATCTGTTCGACCGTGAAGGTCGCCGGCAGGATGTCGTCGCGCCAGTGCTGGACCTGCCCCCGACAGGCCTCGGCCATGTCCACCTTGGCATAGGTCCGCGCCACATTGGGATCGACGAGGATCAGGCGGAAGCTGTCTTCCACGGCGGCCGGAAGAACGCTTTCGAAATCGGGCATGCATTCGCGCAGAACTTCGCGCGTCTGAGCCTCGATTCGCATTGCCTGGATCCGGCTTTCTCTCTGGAGATCGAGACTGCTCATCAACCAGTACCTTCGCAAGCGGTTATCGCACGAGGCCGGTTCCGCGAGACGGTCCGCAGAGGCATCCCGTCCGGCGTCCGGGCGGGATGCCGGCAGCGATGTTCGATCCGCTTCATTTAAGGAATGGTGCATGGGGATACATTTTCAGCGGGGCGTTAGGCTCGGCGCCCCACGCCTCCGTGCCACATTGCCGCATTTCCATTTATTAATCAGCCTTCATCAGGCGGTATTTCATACTTCAACGTATGAGTCATAGCGATCCGTCGCGCGTTCCGCTTTCCCGTCCCCAGGGGCATCTTCCCCCCATCGGCAGCAAGGAACGCTTCTTCCACTGCCCTCCAGTTTCACGGGCTTCCCCCCAAGGGTCGCGAAGCCCACCAGATCAAGGGACCACTTCAATGCGCAACTTCCTCTTCGCTTCCGCCGCCGCTCTCTCCCTCATCCTCTCCGTTCCCGCCTTCGCCGCTTCCGGCGACTACGTCGGCAACAACCAGCTCGCCGCCGGTGGGGATTACCTGGGAGGCAATCAGGTCGCCTCGGCCGGTGACTATCTCGGCGGGAACCAGCTCGCGGCCGGCGGCGACTACGTCGGCAACAACCAGCTCGCCGCTGGCGGCGACTACCTCGGCGGCAACCAGGTGGCTTCGGCCGGCGACTATCTCGGCGGGAACCAGCTCGCGGCCGGCGG
>CALNAL010000198.1 GCA_937874445.1 uncultured Acetobacteraceae bacterium
CCCTAAGCCTTCGTCGGCAGCGTCAGATGTGTATAAGAGACAGCATCTACACCCCCTATCTGCTGCTGCGCGCCCAGATCGAGACGGCGCTGCGCCGCGGCCTGTTCGACCCCGCCTCCGACGCCGACCTGGTGGCCCAGGCCATCTGGGGCGCCGTGCACGGCGTGCTGACCCTGCACAACGACTGCCTGGATTTCTCCTTCCGCCCCCTGCGCCTGCTGGCCGGCCTGGTGGTGGATACGATGATCGACGGGCTTGCCCGCCCTCCCCGCACGAGAAAGGCCCGACCGTGAGACACCCCTGGCAAAAGGGCCTGCGCGCGCTCGCCGGCGCGGCACTGGCCTCGGCATTCCTGCTGTCCGGCTGCGACAAGCCCAGGCAGGCCCCCCAGGCCGAGGTGCGCCCGGTCAAGACGGAGGTGGTCCACTACCAGCCCGTCGATTCGCTGGCGCGGCTGGTGGGCGAGGTGCGCCCGCACGTCGAGAGCGACATCGGCTTCCAGGTCGGCGGCCGGCTGCTCACCCGCGAGGTGCAGCTCGGCGAGGTGGTCCGGCGCGGCCAGGTGCTGGCCACCCTCGACCCGCGCGACGTGCAGAACCAGCTCCACGTGAGCGAGGCCAACCTGGCCGCCGCGCGCGCCACGCTGCTGCAGGCCGCCGCCGAGGACCGGCGCCAGGGCACCCTGTTCCGCAGCGGCTGGGTCAGCCAGGCGGCGCGCGACGTCGCCCGCCAGGCGCACCAGAGCGCCGAAGCCTCCGTGGCCGCCGCCCGGGCGCAGCTGCGCCTCGCGCGCGACCAGCTCAACTACGCCACGCTGCGCGCCCCCGAGGACGGCGCCATCACCGCCCTCGGGGCGGACGTCGGGCAGGTTCTCGCCGCGGGGCAGATGGCGGTCCGCCTGGCCCGGCTCGACCAGCGCGACGCGGTCTTCTCGGTCGCCGAATCGGCCATCGCCACGGTCAGGCCGGGCCAGACGGTGGAGGTCTCCCTGCTCGACGCGCCCGAGGTGCATCTGGCCGCCGCGGTCAGCGAGATCTCGCCGGTGGCCGACGCCACCACCCGCACCTACACGGTCAAGGCGGCGCTGCCGGAGGGCACCGAGTCCATGCGCTACGGCATGTCGGTGATCGGCCGCTTCCCCGGCGACGACCGCCGCGCGGTGGCCCTGCCCGGCGTCGCCCTGGCCCAGTCCGAGGGCCGCCCGGCCGTGTGGGTGTTCGACCCGGCGCAGCAGAGCGTCGCGCTGCATCCGGTCACGCTGCTGCGGGTGGAAGCCGCGCGCGTCCTCATCGCCGGCGGTCTCGACGAGGGGGCGCGGGTGGTGGTCGCCGGGGTGCAGACCCTGCGGCCCGGCCAGAAGGTGCGGCTGATGGAAAGCGCCGCGCCATGAAGGGCTTCAACCTCTCGGAGTGGGCGCTCGGCCACCGCGCGCTGATGGTCTATCTGATGCTGGTCTGCGCCGTGGCCGGCGGCTGGGCCTACGCCACCGCCGGACGCGACGAGGACCCGCCCTTCACCATCAAGACCATGGTGGTGGAAACCCTCTGGCCGGGCGCCACCACCCACGAGACCATCGACGAGGTCACCGACCGCATCGAGAAGAAGCTCGAGGAGCTGCCCGCGCTCGACTATCTGCAGAGCTACACCACACCCGGCACCTCGGTGATCTTCGTCACCCTCAAGGACTCCACGCCCCCCGGCGATGTGCCGGAGCTGTGGTACCAGACCCGCAAGAAGGTCGGCGACATCGCCTATACCCTGCCGCAGGGGGTCGAGGGACCGTTCTTCAACGACGAGTTCGGCGACACCTTCGGCGTCATCTACGGCTTCACCGCCGACGGCTACTCCTTCCGCGAGCTGAAGGACTACGTCGAGACGGTGCGCGCCGCGCTGCTGCGCCTGCCCGACGTGGGCAAGATCACGCTGGTGGGCACCCAGGACGAGCAGGTGGTGCTGGAGTTCGACCCCCGCCGCCTGGCCAATCTCGGCCTCTCGCAGAACGACGTGATCGCCTCGTTGCAGGCCCAGAATGCCGTGACCTCCTCCGGCGTGATGACCGGCCGCGACGAGGAGGTGCTGGTCCGCGTCTCCGGCGGCTTCAAGAGCGAGGCCGACATCGCGGCGCTCAACCTGCGCGCGGGCGGACGCTTCTTCCGCCTCGGCGATATCGCCACCGTCCGCCGCGGCCCGATCGACCCGCCCCAGCCGGCCTTCCGCGTCAACGGCAAGCCCGCGATCGGGCTCACGCTGTCGATGGCCAAGGGCGGCAACAACCTGCGCCTCGGGGAGGCCATCCACCGCCGCATGGCCGAGCTGGAGCGCGACCGGCCGGTCGGCATCGAGGCAACCCTGGTGGCCGACCAGCCGGCGGTGGTGGCGGCCTCGGTGCACGGCTTCGTCAAGGCGCTGGTCGAGGCGGTGGTGATCGTGCTCGCGGTCAGCTTCCTCAGCCTCGGGCTGCGCGCGGGCACGGTGGTGGCCCTGTCGATTCCGCTGGTGCTGGGCGCCACCTTCGTCGGCATGAAGATGGCCGGCATCGACCTCCAGCGCGTCTCCCTCGGCGCGCTGATCATCGCGCTCGGCCTGCTGGTGGACGACGCGATGATCACCGTCGAGATGATGATCCGCAAGCTCGAGGACGGCTTCACCCTCCACCGCGCCGCCACCTTCGCCTACACCTCCACCGCCTTCCCGATGCTCACCGGCACGATCATCACGGTGATCGGCTTCGTCCCGGTGGGCTTCGCCGCCTCGGCCTCGGGCGAATACTGCTTCTCGCTGTTCGCGGTGATGGCGATCGCGCTCGGCATCTCGTGGTTCGTGGCGGTGCTGTTCGCGCCCCTGATCGGCACGGCGATCCTGCCGAAGACGAAGGCCCCCGGCGGCGAACGGCCCGCCGCGCGCTGGGTGGCGACCAGCTTCCGCCGCACCCTGCTGGTCTGCCTGCGCTACCGCTGGGTGACCATCGCGGCGACGGTGGCGCTGTTCGTCCTCGCGCTGGCCGGGGCGGGCCGGCTGGAGCAGCAGTTCTTCCCCACCTCCGAGCGCCCGGAACTGCTGATGGACATCACCCTCCCCCAGAGCGCCTCCATCTACGCGACGGAGCGCGCGGTGGAGCTGGCCGAGAAGCGCATCGCCGCCGACCCGCGGGTGGCGAGCTTCAGCTTCTACGTCGGCCAGGGGGCGGTGCGCTTCTACCTGCCGATGGATCTCCAGCTGGCCCACGACTACTACGCCCAGGGCGTGGTGGTGGCCCGCGACCCCGCCCAGCGCGACGCGCTCGCCGCCGACCTGCAGCGGCAGATCTCGGCCGAGCTCTCGGGCGTGCTGGTGCGCGTCTCGCCGCTGGAGCTGGGCCCGCCGGTGGGCTGGCCGATCAAGTACCGCGTCAGCGGCCCCGACCCCGAGAAGGTGCGCCAGGCCGCCCTGGCCCTGGGCAGCGTGGTCGCCTCCGACCCCGCGACGCGCACCGTCAACTACAACTGGAACGAGCCGATCAAGACGGTGCGGCTGGCGGTGGACCAGGACAAGGCCCGCCTGCTCGGCATCTCCTCGCAGGAGCTGGCGCAGGCGATGCAGGGTCTGTTCAGCGGCACCACCTTCACCCAGCTGCGCGACGCCACCTACCTGGTCGCCGTGCAGATGCGCGCCACCCCCACCGACCGTCTCGACCTCGAGTCGCTGCGCCATTTGCAGCTTTCCCTCGGGCCGGGCCGCAGCGTGCCGCTCGGCGAGGTGGCGAGCCTGCAGTACGGCCTGGAACAGCCGATCATCTGGCGGCGCGACCGGCTGCCGACCCTCACCGTGCAGGCCGACATGGCCGAGGGGGTGCAGGCGGCCACCGTGGTCCAGCGCCTGGCCCCGGCGGTGCAGCGCTTCGCCGCGAGCCTGCCGGCGGGCTACCGCGTCGCGGTCGGCGGCACGGTGGAGGAAAGCGCCAAGGGCCAGGCCTCGGTCAATGCCGTCATGCCGGTGATGGTCCTGCTGATGCTCTCCGTGCTGATGGTGCAGCTCCAGAGCTTCCAGCGGCTGATCCTGGTGATCAGCGTGGCGCCGCTGGGGCTGATCGGCGTGGTGGGGGCGATGCTGCCCAGCCATACGCCGATGGGCTTCGTCGCGACCCTGGGCTGCATCGCCCTGATCGGCATGATCGTGCGCAACTCGGTGATCCTGATCGACCAGATCGAGCACGACATGGCCGAGGGCATGGCGCGCGGGCGGGCGGTGGTGGAGGCCACCTGCCACCGCATGCGGCCGATCCTGCTGACCGCCTCGGCGGCCATCCTGGGCATGGTGCCGATCGCCTCGGAGGCGTTCTGGCGGCCGCTGGCCATTGCCATCATGGGCGGGCTGGTGGTGGCGACGCTGCTGACCCTGCTGTTCCTGCCGGCGGCCTATCTCACCTGGTTCCGCACCGGCCTCCCCCGCGACGGGCTGGGCGGCAGCGATTGAAAACGGGGCGCGCGCCCCTCCCCTCTCCGTTACGGGATTGCACCCGAGGGAGCCGACCGTCAGAATGTTCCCGGCGCCGGAGGTACCGCTACCTTGCCGGCAACAAAAAGCGCCGCCCGGCCTCGGGCCGGAGGGCGATCAGGGAGTGGACGGACATGGATCGGAGGGGGCCGCGCCTCGCCGAGCAGGTACTCGAACGACTGCGCGACGACATCATCAGGGGCAACCTGCCTCCGGGCACTCCGGTGATCGAGGCCGACGTCTCCGAGCGCCTGCAGGTCAGCCGCACGCCGGTCCGGGAGGCGCTCATCAAGCTCGCCGAGGAGGGGCTGGTCAGCATCTTCCCCCAGCGCGGCAGCTTCGTCGCGCCGATCCAGATCCACGCCGTGCGGGAGGCGCAGTTCATCCGCGAGAATCTCGAATGCGCGCTGCTGGCCGAGGCCGGCGAGCGGCTGACCCCGCTCTTCCTGCGTCGCCTCGCCGACAATCTCGACCGCCAGGAGCGCGCGGCGCAACAAGAAGACGCCGAACAGCTCTTCACCCTCGACGAGGAATTCCACGCCCTGCTGGCCGACGGCACCGACAAGGCAGGGGTGTGGCGGATCATCCAGCAGGCCAAGACGCATCTCGACCGCATCCGCCGCCGCAGCGTGGGCGACCACGGCGATGTCGTGCGCATGCTCACCCAGCACCACGAAATGCTCGCCGCCCTGGAAGCCGGGGACGTGCCGCGCGCGGTCACGGTGATGCACCAGCACCTGCGCTCGGTCTTCACCACCATCGAACGGCTGGAACAGCAGGCCGCCGAGTCCCTCTCCGACGACGCCTCCACGGACGCGCGGGCGCATCCCCCCGGACGCCCGCGGGCCCTCCGCGGCGCACTCCGCGCCCTCAATCCCGGCGTCCCTCCCCGCCTGGACGAACGCAAACGGCCCTAGACGCCAGGGAAGGAAGGCTTCTTTTTCCTGAAGGAAAAAGAAGCAAAAAGGACTTTGGTCGTTTGGCTCCGCGTCTGACACAGGCGCGGAGTCCTTATGGGATAAAGCTTTCCTGGTTCTCCTTTCCCGAAAGGAGAACACCTTGCCTTGCTTGCTTGCCGGCGCGCCTAGAACTCGTGCGGCCGCAGCAGGGTGAGCGGGATGGCGATGCCGGCGCCGATGCCGCCCACGGCGAACACCACCCGCATCATGGCCACCACGGTATTGGCCAGCACGGCCGGATCGACCGAGGTGGTGGTCGGGGCGGTCAGCGCGAACAGGCCGAGCAGGGCCTGTGCGAAGAAGGCGCCCGGCACCATCGGGATGCATCCCGCCACCGCAATGCGGCTGGCGGCGCTGCCGAGCACCCGGCGCAGCGGCCCGGCGGTGCAGCTGGTGACGACGATGGCGGCGATGAAGGAGGAGGCCTCCAGGCTGAGCACGAAATCCTGGCAGATGGTGCGCACGGTGAGCGCCACCGCCCCGCCGGCGGCGCACCACAGCAGGTCGCGCGGGGCGGCGTTGAACAGCACCCCGAAGCCGGCCGCCGCGAAGGCGCCCAGCAGCAGCTGGTGGAGGATGTGCAGCAGCATCGCGCTCATACCGGGTATCCCAGCAGCAGCCGCGCCACCCACAGCCCCACCGCGGCAAACACCATCACCATCAGCACCGAGACGGCCCGCGCGCTGCCCAGGGTGGGGAAGCCGTCCACCACGTCGGCCTGGGCGTTGGTCGCGGGCACGCCGGGCACCAGCAGCAGGGTGGCGCCGAACACCGCCAGATCCACCGTGCCGCTGTGCAGCCGCTCCGCGCCGAAGCCGCCCAGCCAGGAGGCGATCAGCGCCACCGCGGTGGTGATGACGAACACGTTGACCCCGCGCCGGTGCAGCATCATGCGCACCGCCTGGCCGAGGCCGGAGGCGAACAGCACCGCCACCATGGCCCGCTCGTCGGCCCCCAGAAGCCCGGAGAACGAGCCGCAGGCAATGCCCACCGCCACCGCCGTCACCCAGAACGGGTAGCGCGGCGTGGTGGCCTCCAGCCGGTCGAGGCGCAGCTCGAGCGCGGCCGGCAACATGGCGGTCTCGGCCGCTTCGCGCACCAGGGCCCGCACGGCGCGGTCGAGCCGGTGGTTCACCCCGTGGCCACGGATGGTGACCATGCGGGTGATGGAGTTGCCGCCGCTGCCCAGCGTCATGGTGATGGAGGCATAGCCGAGACGCAGGCCGAGCAGCTCGACCTTCTGGCTGTTGGCCAGCATGGCGCCGCACTGGTGCACCACCCGCGCCGAGGCGCCGCACTGCATCAGCACGCGCGCGCAGCGCAGCGAGGCCAGAGCGATGCGCTCCAGCTCGCGGTGGCGGCGTTTGACGGGGTCGACCGGAGATTCCATGAGCACGCCCGGGAAGAAGTCCGCGGAATGAGGGGGAAGATGAAACCGATACCTCAGCGACATGGCCGTCACCACCCACTCCGTCCGTGACTCTGCCGCGCGGCCGGGGCATCAAGAGGGGCGATGGCCGAGATCGGATTCTACCACCTGACCCGCACCGGTGCCGAGCAGGCTCTTCCGCAGCTGCTCGGACGCACGCTTGCCGCCGGCGAGCGGGCGCTGGTGCTGTGCGGCTCCCCCGAGCGGGTGGCGGCGCTGGACGCGGCGCTGTGGCTCTGCCCCCATCCCGACTGGCTGCCGCACGGCACCGCCGCCTCCGGCCAGCCCCGCTACCAGCCGATCTGGCTGGCCGAGGCCGACCCGGGCACGCCGCCCAACGGCGCGCGTTTCCTCTTCCTGGTGGACGGGGCGGAGACGGCGCATCTGGAAGCCTATGCGCGGGTGTTCGACCTCTTCGACGGCGGCGACCCCGCCGCGGTGGAGGCCGCCCGCGGCCGCTGGAAGGCCGCCCGCGCCGCCGGCCACGCCCTGACCTACTGGCAGCAGACCCCGCGCGGCTGGGAGCGCAAGGCCCAGGTCGCTGCCCCGCAAGCCTCCGAGCAGAAAGGCGAAACGCCATGAAAATCACCCGCCTCGTCACCTACATCGTGCCGCCGCGCTGGCTGTTCCTGAAGATCGAGACCGACGAGGGCCTGGTCGGCTGGGGCGAGCCGGTGGTGGAAGGCCGGGCCCACACGGTCGAGACGCAGGTCCACGAGCTGGCCGACTACCTGGTCGGCCAGGACCCCCTCAACATCGAGGACCACTGGACCGTGCTCTACCGCGGCGGCTTCTACCGCGGCGGCGCCATCCACATGAGCGCGCTGGCCGGCATCGACCAGGCGCTGTGGGACATCAAGGGCAAGGCCCTCGGCCAGCCGGTGCATGCCCTGCTCGGCGGGCGCGTGCGCGAGCGCATCCGCGTCTATTCCTGGATCGGCGGCGACCGCCCCGCCGACACCGCGCGCGCCGCCCGCGAGTGCGTGGCCCGCGGCTTCACCGCCGTGAAGATGAACGCCACCGAGGAGATGCAGTTCATCGACACCCACGACAAGGTGGACCGCGTGCTCGCCAACGTCGCCGCCATCCGCGAGGCGGTGGGGCCGAACATCGGCATCGGCGTGGACTTCCACGGCCGGGTGCACCGCCCCATGGCCAAGGTGCTGGCCGCCGAGCTGGCGCCCTTCAAGCTGATGTTCATCGAGGAGCCGGTGCTCAGCGAGAACGCCGAGGCGCTGGCCGAATTCGCCGCCTCCTGCACCACCCCCATCGCGCTGGGCGAGCGGCTGTTCTCGCGCTGGGACTTCAAGCACATCTTCGAGGCCGGACACGTGGACATCATCCAGCCCGACCCCTCCCACGCCGGCGGCATCACCGAGACGCGCAAGATCGCCGCCATGGCCGAGGCCTACGACGTGGCGCTGGCGCTGCACTGCCCGCTCGGGCCCATCGCCCTCGCCGCCAACCTCCAGCTCGACGCGGTCTGCTACAACGCCTTCATCCAGGAGCAGAGCCTGGGCATCCACTACAACACCACCAACGACCTGCTCGACTACCTCACCCACCCCGAGGTGTTCGCCTACCACGACGGCTACGTCGCCATCCCCGACGGCCCGGGCCTGGGCATCGAGATCAACGAGGAGGCGGTGCTCCGCCAGAGCCAGGTGGGCCACCGCTGGCGCAACCCCATCTGGCGGCACAAGGACGGCAGCTTCGCCGAGTGGTAGGCGCCGACGTTCCCCCCACGCACGGGGGCTCCCGCGGTCTCGCGTCCCACCATCGCACGGGACTGCGGCTGCGGGTCCCCCGCGGCGGCCCCCGGACGCGGCATTTGAGGGGGGAGCGGGAAGAGGGCGCGACTGTCAATTGCCGCCGGGGAGCATCTCGGGTATTATCGATATCTGTATTCCCCCGTGAGCTCCCGGCACGGGAGACGCCATCTCGTCAAGGACGTTCTGCATGCTGTCGTTGCTGCGCTGGATTCGACATTCTCCCGGATGGCGCCTTTCGCCGCTGGCGGTGCTGGGGCTGATCGTCGTGGTGGCCGGGGTGAGCCTGGCCGGCGGCATCGGCTTCTGGGCGACGGTGGAGCACACCAGCGAGCTGGAATTCTGCGTCTCGTGCCATTCGATGCAGATTCCCTACAAGGAATACCAGGCCTCGGTGCATGCCTCGAACGCGAGCGGCGTGCGGGCGGTGTGCGCGGATTGCCACGTGCCGCGGGCGGTGCTGCCCAAGCTGTGGGCGAAGATGCTGGCGGTCAACGACGTGATCGGCGAGATCCGCGGCACCATCGACACGCCGGAGAAATACGAGGCGAAGCGGCTGGAACTGGCCAAGGTCGTCTGGGCGCGCATGGAGGCCACCGATTCGCGCGAGTGCCGCTCCTGCCACGTCCAGTCGGCGATGGACATCCACAAGCAGACCAAGCCCGGCGTCGAGCAGATGCAGGCGGGCCTGGACAAGGGGCAGACCTGCATCGACTGCCACAAGGGCATCGCCCACCACCTGCCCGACATGGCCAGCGGCTACAAGGCCTCCGCCCAGAAACTCCAGGCCGCCGCCGAGGTGTTGCAGCCTCGTGTGGGCGCCACCGTCTATCCGCTCACCACGGTCAATTTCTATCTCGACAAACCGCAGGGAGATGCCGCGCATCTCAGCGGAAAGCTGCTCGCCGCGACTCCCCTCAAGGTGCTCGCACAGGACGGTCCCTGGCTACAGGTGGAGGCGGCGGGCTGGCAGCAGCAGGGTGCCCAGCGCGTGGTCTATGCCCAGCAGGGCAAGCGCATCCTCGAAGCGGCCCTGTCGCCGCCCGCCGTCGCCCGTCTGGCGGCCGGGCAGGCCACCCAGGATGCCGACACCGGCCAGACCTGGACCCAGGTGACACTGACGGCGTGGATCCGCAATGCCCAGCTCACCGGCGATCTGGCCGCGCTGTGGGACTACGGGGCCCAGATGTTCAACGCCAATTGCGGCAGTTGTCACGCCCTTCCCGAGACGCAGCACTACCTGGCCAACCAGTGGATCGGCACCCTCAACGCCATGCGCAGCCGCACGCCGCTCGACGACGAGCAGTTCCGCTTCCTGCAGAAATACGTGCAGATGCACGCCCACGATACCGGCGCGGGGAAATGACCCGGCGCGGGAAAGCCTGCTCGACAAGGGGGGCAGCCCCCCAGCGACCGACGACGCGTTTGCGCAGGGCCGGCCGGGAAAGTTCGGACCGGGAGCGGAGCTTGTCTGTCATCCCTCCCGGCCCGCCAAAAACGGCTCCGAGTGAATGGATGCCAGGAAGGAGAAGCCAATGACCACATCGCCACACGACTCGTCGCGCTTCGCGCTGACGAAACGTGATTTCCTCAATTGCGGAGCGGCTCTCGGGGCACTGGGCATGTTCGGCCCCGCGCTGCTCGCCCGCAGCGCCCGCGCGGCCGATGCCGCAAGCCGGGAGGTCCTCTCCGGCTCCCACTGGGGCGCCTTCCACGCCAAGGTCGAAGGAGGCCGCATCGTTTCCTTCCGGCCGTGGGAGAAAGACCCCAGGCCGAGCCCTCAACTCTCCGGCGTCATCGATTCCATCTACTCGCCCACCCGCATCCGCTACCCGATGGTGCGCCGCGCCTGGCTGGAAAAGGGGCCGGGCGCCTCGCCCGAGACTCGCGGCACCGGCGATTTCGTGCGCGTCTCGTGGGACAAGGCGATCGAACTGGTGGCCGGCGAGATCAAACGCGTCCAGGGCAAGTACGGTCCCGCCTCGATCTTCGGTGGCTCCTACGGCTGGAAAAGCCCGGGACGGCTGCATAACTGCCGCACCCTGCTGCGCCGCATGCTCAACATCAGCGGCGGCATGGTCACCAGCTCGGGCGACTACTCCACCGGTGCGGCGCAGATCATCATGCCGTACGCCGTCGGCACGCTCGAGGTCTACGAGCAGCAAACGGCTTGGCCGGTGGTCGTCGAGAACACCAAGCTGATGGTCTTCTGGGGCGCCGACCCGATGAAGACCAACGACATCGGCTGGGTGATCCCCGATCACTATTGCTATACGGGAATGAGAAACCTGAAGGAGAAGGGCGTCAAGGTCATCTGCATCGACCCGATCCGCACCGAGACCTGCTCGTATTTCGGCGCCGAATGGATCACCCCGCGGCCGCAGACCGACGTGGCCATGATGCTCGGCGTGGCCCATACCCTCTACACCGAAGGGCTCTACGACAAGGACTTCGTCGCGAACTACACCAGCGGCTTCGATCAGTTCGTGCCGTACCTGCTCGGCAAAACCGAGGACAAGGTCGAGAAGAGTGCCGAATGGGCCTCCGGGGTCTGCGGCGTCCCCGCCGACCGGATCAAGACGCTGGCCCGCGAAATGAAGGCCTCCCGCACCATGATCGCCGCGGGCTGGGGCATCCAGCGCCAGCATCACGGCGAGCAGGCGCACTGGATGCTGGTGACGCTCGCGGCCATGCTCGGCCAGATCGGCCTGCCCGGCGGCGGCTTCGGCTTCAGCTATCACTATGCCGGCGGCGGCGATCCCGAGGCCGATGCCCCGGCGCTCAGCGGCATCACCGACGGCGGCGCGGCCAAGGCGGGCCAGGAATGGCTCAACACCTCGGGGGCGGCCTCCATCCCGGTCGGACGCGTCACCGACATGATCGAGAACCCCGGGAAGGACTTCGACTTCAACGGCAAGTCCTACAAGTACTCCGACATCAAGCTGGTGTACTGGGCCGGCGGCAATCCGTTTGCGCATCACCAGGACCGCAACCGGATGGTCAAGGCGTTCAAGCGTCTGGATACTTTCATCGTCCACGACTTCCAGTGGACGGCCACGGCGCGCCAGGCCGACATCGTTCTGCCGGTGACCAGCTCCTACGAGCGCAACGACATCGAGAGCGTGGGCGACTATTCCAACAGCGCCATCCTCGCGATGAAGAAGATCGTCGATCCGCTCTACGAAGCCCGCAGCGACTACGACATCTTCGCGGCCATCTCCGAGCGCCTGGGCAAGGGCCGGCAGTTCACCGAGGGCAAGAGCGAGATGGACTGGCTGAAGTCGTTCTACGACGATGCCCTCAAGCAGGCGAAGTCGAAGAACGTGCCGATGCCGGAATTCGACGCCTTCTGGAAGGCCGGCGTGGTGGAGTTCCCGATCACCTCGGGCGCGAAGTTCGTGCGCTATGCCAAGTTCCGCGAGGACCCGCTGCTCAACCCGCTGGGCACCGCCTCGGGGCTGATCGAGATCTACTCGAAGACCATCGAGAAGTACCACTACGACGACTGCCCGCCCCATCCCACCTGGATGGAGCCGCTGGAGAGGCTCGACGGGCCGGGTGCCAAGTTCCCGCTGCACATCGCGGCCTGCCACCCGATCTTGCGGCTGCACTCGCAGCTCTGCGGCACCAAGCTGCGCGAAAGCTATGCGATCGCCGGCCACGAACCCTGCATCATCAACCCCAAGGACGCCGCTCCCCGCGGCATCAAGGACGGCGACGTGGTGCGGGTGTTCAACGATCGCGGCCAGGTGCTGGCGGGGGCCAAGATCTCCGAGGAGGTCATGCCCGGCGTCGTGCGGTTGCACGAGGGCGGCTGGTACGATCCGCTCGACCCGACCAAGGCGGGCACGCTCGACCGGTACGGCGACGCCAACGTGCTGGCGCCGGATATCGGCACCTCCAAGCTCGCGCAGGGCAACTGCGGGCAGACCATCATCGGCAACGTCGAGAAATACACCGGCGCGCCGGTGACGGTGGACGTCTTCGAGGCTCCGAAGGGCGCCTGAACGACGCGGAAAGGAGGCCGGTCCTTGGGCCGGCCTCCGTTCCGGGTTGCCCCGGGAACATCCCTGCGTGTGCTCGCCCGTCCGCCCAAGATGATGGTTCCCGGCCAAGATGATGGTTCAGGGCCGGGCCTCAACGGACGCTGGCGCGGCGGCGCCGGGATGGCTTAGCATCGCGGCGTGGCCGAGGAGGTGAGCCATGCCGACAGCGCACGATGAGTGAGGTGATCGCCTTCGCGCGGGCGCGCGACGACACCCAGTGGGCGGTCATGGCCTCGTTGGGCCGCACCAGCCGGGTGGCGGACATCTATTCCACCCGCACGGCGGCGTTGCGCGACCGGGCCTGGCGCGAGGCACAGGTGCGGACCTACGCGCATTTCCTGGAGAGCCTCCGGCAGGGCCTGCCGCGCTACAGTGTCGTGCCCATGCGCCGCGCGGATCTGCCGCGCAGCTGGAAGCCATTGCCCGCGCTGGGGTTCCTGCGCGGGCAATTCATATGAGCCCCCCCCGCGTGAACGAGGGAATCCGCCACGTTGCGCCGGTGCGGTGAGGGTTTTGTAACTTTTTGCCTTCGTTATGCCGTCATCCGGCCAGGATTGCGCCCAACCGACCGCCCAGCCTCCGCCTGTGCCCGATTTCTGCTTGAGCAGCCATGAGGAGAGATCCGATGAAAGGCTCTGACAGCGTTCGGCGTGGGGGATATCTGACCGCGGGCGGTCTGGCGCTGATGGCGGCATTCGCCTGGATGACCGGCAATTTCTGGCTCGGCGCGGCGCTGGCCTTCGCCGGCATGGGCGTCGTCGGCGTGGTCGAGCATCTCGCCGAGCGGTCCTGGCAAAGCCAGCTCTGATCCCCCACCTCCTGCCGCCGTATTCAGACCCCGTATTCAGACCGCCGTATTCGGGCCCCGTATTCAGGCCCCGTATTCAGGAAGGGTTCAGCTTGACGGGTCCACCCTGAGCGGACGTGTGGGATTCCGTCTGGCCCGGCGTTTGCTCCCCCTTCTGGCCGATCGGACGGAGCCGGTGGATGAGGTGGGTCTGCGGATAATGACGACGTGCCGGACATGAAGCGCTTTTGCCGCGGGCCCCTGGTGGCCTTTTTCGTACTGTCCCTGTCCGTGCCGATGGTTGCGGCGGCCCAGTCCTCCTCCCCCTCATCCGGCATGGCGGGCGTGCCGGTCACCCTGGCGCCGGTCGCGCGCCAGGACGTGCCGGTGCTGCTGCGCAACATCGGCACGGTGCAGGCCCTCCAATCGGCGCTGATCCGCAGCCGGGTGGACGGCACGCTGGAAAGCGTGGCCTTCGCCGAGGGGCAGGACGTCAGGCGCGGCGACGTGCTGGCCCAGATCGACCCGCGTCCCTACCAGGCCGCCTACGATCAGGCCCGCGCCAAGAAGGCCGCCGACGAGGCCCAGCTGGCCAACGCCCGGCGCGACCTCGCCCGCTACACCCAGCTCGCCACCCGCGACTTCGCCTCCCGCCAGCAGCTCGACACCCAGGCGGCGACGGTGGCCCAGCTCGAGGCCAGCCTCAAGGGCGACGACGCCAACATCGCCGCGGCCAAGGTGAACCTCGACTACTGCACCATCCGCGCGCCCTTCGACGGCCGCATGGGCCTGCGCCAGATCGACCCGGGCAACGTGGTGCGCGCCGCCGACACCACGGGGGTGGGCATCGTCACCATCAACCAGATCCACCCCATCACCGCCACCTTCACCCTGCCGCAGGACACGCTGCCGGGCATCCAGGCGGCCATGGCGCGCGGGTCGCTGCCGGTGCAGGCCTTCACCGCCGACAACACGACCCTCCTCGCCACCGGCACGCTGATGACAACCGACAACGCCATCGATGCCTCGACCGGCACCATCCGTCTCAAGGCGAGCTTCCCCAACCAGGAGAACCGCCTCTGGCCGGGACAGTTCGTCAACGTGCAGCTGCAGACCGGCGTGCTCCGGCAGGTGGCCACGGTGCCCTCGATCGCCGTGCAGCGCAGCCAGAACGGGCTCTACGTCTATCTCGCCCGGCCCGACCAGACCGTGGCCTTCACCCCCGTCACGGTCGGCCAGGACGACGGGCAGACCGCCGTCGTCACATCGGGGCTGGAGCCGGGGGCGGAAGTGGTGGTCAACGGCATGTCGCGCCTGAGCAACGGCCTGCGCATCGCGCCGCGCCCCGCCCCCAAGGCCGCCACCGCCCCGGCGGGCTAGCGCGATGAGCATTTCCACCCCCTTCATCCGCCGCCCGGTCGGGACCTCGCTGCTGATGGCGGCGATCCTGCTGGTCGGCATCGCCGCCTATCCGCTGCTGCCGGTGGCACCGCTGCCGCGCGTGGAATTCCCCACCATCAACGTGCAGGCCAAGTATCCCGGCGCCTCGCCGGAAACCATGGCCACCTCGGTCGCCCAGCCGCTGGAGCGCCAGTTCGCGCAGATCCCCGGGGTCTCGCAGATGACCTCCACCTCGGTGCTGGGGCAAAGCTCGATCACCATCCAGTTCGACCTCGACCGCAACATCGATTCGGCGGCGCTGGACGTGCAGTCGCGCATCACCGCCGCCCAGGGACAGCTGCCCAAGAACCTGCCGTCGCAGCCGACCTTCTGGAAGGTCAATCCCTCCGACGCCCCGGTGCTGATCTACGCCGTGCAGTCCGACGAGCTGCCGCTGATCTCGGTGGACGACTACGCCGACAACATCCTCGCCCAGCAGATCTCCACCATCGCCGGGGTGAGCCAGGTGTTCATCGGCGGCGAGCGCAAGCGGGCGGTGCGCGTGCAGATCGACCCCTCCCGCCTGGCCGCCATGGGGCTGACCCTGGAGGACGTGCGCAGCTCGCTGACCAGCGCCACGGTGAACTCCCCCAAGGGGGTCATCGACGGGGAGCGGCGCACCTTCACCGTCTACGCCAACGACCAGGTCACCCAGGCCCACGACTACAACGACCTGGTGATCGCCTACCGCAACGGCGCGCCGGTGCGCGTGCGCGACATCGGCCAGGCCATCGACGAGGCGGAAAACCTGCTCCAGGCCGGCTACCAGAACACCAAGCCGGGCGTGCAGCTCATCATCTTCAAGCAGCCCGACGCCAACGTCATCGACACGGTGGACCGCGTGAAGGCCGCGTTGCCCGGCCTGCTCGCCGCCATCCCGCCCTCGGTGCGGGTCTCCGAGGTGATGGACCGCACCCAGACCATCCGCGCCTCGGTGACCGACGTGCAGTTCACGCTGCTGCTCTCCATCAGCCTCGTGGTGATGGTGATCTTTCTCTTCCTGCGCAACGTCTGGGCGACGATCATTCCCTCCGTCACCGTGCCCATCGCGCTGGTGGGCACCTTCGCGGTGATGTACCTGCTCGGCTACAGCCTCGACAACCTCTCGCTGATGGCCCTGACCATCGCCGTCGGCTTCGTGGTCGACGACGCCATCGTCATGCTGGAGAACATCTTCCGCCACATCGAGGCGGGCATGAAGCCGATGGACGCGGCCTTCAAGGGCGCGGGCGAGATCGGCTTCACCATCGTGTCCATCAGCGCCTCGCTGATCGCGGTGTTCATCCCGCTGCTGCTGATGGGCGGCATCGTCGGACGGCTGTTCCGCGAGTTCGCCATGACGGTGACGATCGCGGTGGTGGTCTCGGCGGTCGTCACATTGACCCTCACGCCGATGATGTGCTCGCGCTTCCTCCACCACCACGAGGGCACGCACAACGCGCTCTACCGCTTCGTCGAGCGCGGCTTCGACGGGCTGCTGGCGGGCTACCGGCGCACGCTCGACGTCGCGCTGCGCCACCATTTCATCACGCTGCTGGTCTTCCTCGCCACCGTCTCGCTGACGGTGTTCCTGTTCATCATCATTCCCAAGGGCTTCTTCCCCGAGCAGGACACCGGCATCCTGATGGGCACCGCCCAGACGGCGCAGGACGTCTCCTTCCGCGAGGCCCAGCGCCTCAACCTCGAGGTCGGCAAGGTCCTGCTCTCCGACCCCGACGTCGCCGCCTATTCCTCGATGATCGGCGCGGGGGTGATGGGCCAGACCGAGAACACCTCGAAATACTTCGTCGGCCTCAAGCCCTTCGGCCAGCGCCACGCCAGCGCGCAGCAGATCATCGCGCGCCTGCGCCCCCGCCTCGCCCGGCTCGAAGGCGTCACCATGACGTTGCAGGCCGGCCAGGACGTCCGCGTCGGCGGGCGCTCCTCCAAGGCGCTCTACCAGTACACCCTGCAGGACCCCAACGCCGCCGAACTCTACACCTGGGCGCCCCGGGTCTACGACAAGCTGACCACCCTGCCCGGGCTGCGCGACGTCTCCACCGACCAGCAGAACGGCGGCACCACCGCCACGCTGACCATCGACCGCGATGCCGCCGCCCGCTTCGGCATCTCCGCCCAGCTGGTGGACGACACCCTCTACGACGCCCTCGGCCAGCGCCAGATCACCCAGTATTTCACCCAGGTGAACACCTACCACCTGATCCTCGAGGTGCTGCCCCGCCTGCAGAAGAACCTCGACGTCCTCGACAAGCTCTATCTGAAGTCGTCCACCGGCGCCTCGGTGCCGCTCTCCACCTTCGTCAAGGTAAGCACCGCCCCCACCGCGCCGCTCTCCATCAGCCACCAGAGCCAGTTCCCGGCGGTGACGATCTCCTTCAACCTCGGCGACGGCGTGGCGCTCGGCCAGGCGGTGGCCGAGGTGCAGGCGGCGATGCGCGAACTCAATCCGCCCATCACGCTGAACGGCACCTTCCAGGGCACGGCCCAGGCGTTCCAGTCCTCGCTGGCCAGCCAGCCCTATCTGATCGCCGCGGCGCTGATCGCCGTCTACATCATCCTCGGCGTGCTCTACGAGAGCTACATCCTGCCGCTGACCATCCTCTCCACCCTGCCCTCGGCCGGCGTCGGCGCGCTGCTGATCCTGCTGGCGGCGCACTACGACCTCTCGGTGATCGCCCTGATCGGCATGATCCTGCTGATCGGCATCGTGAAGAAGAACGGCATCATGATGGTGGATTTCGCCATCGGCGCCGAGCGCCGCGACGGCATGTCCTCCCACGACGCCATCCGCCAGGCCTGCCTGCTGCGCTTCCGGCCCATCCTGATGACCACCATGGCGGCCCTGCTCTCCGGCCTGCCGCTGATGTTCGGCCACGGGGCGGGCTCGGAACTGCGCCGCCCGCTTGGCTTCGCCATGGTCGGCGGCCTCGCCGTCAGCCAGATCCTCACCCTCTACACGACGCCGGTGATCTACCTCTACCTCGACCGCCTGCAACGCTGGCTGTCGCCGCGCCGGCAGAGCGCCATGCCCCACCTCGCCGAGAAGATGGGCGCCGCCGCCGATTAGGAGGAAGGAAGGTCTTCTTTTCCTGAAGGAAAAGAAGCAAAAGGACTTTTGTTCGTTGGGCTCCGCGGCTGACACAGGCGCGGAGCCCTTATGGGATAAAGCTTTCCTGGTTCTCCTTTCCCGAAAGGAGAACACCTTCCTTGCTTTGCTTCCCCGTCAGAGCCGCGCGAGCGCGCCGGCCGCGAGTTCGATCTGGCGGGCGATGCGCAGCAGGGCGTCGCCGCCGTCCGGCGGGAGGGGGCGGGGCGGCAGGGCGGTTTCGCCGCGGGCCAGCAGGCCCGTTGCGGTGGCGATCCAGTCGCGCCAGGCCGACCAGGCGGCCCGGTGCTCCGCCGGCACGCGGTGGTACTCCGCCGTCACGCGGCCGAGCTGAAGAGTGGCGACCCGGCCGGCGATCCGCCGCAGCGCGGCATCGATGGCCAGCGCCGCCTCCAGCCGGGCGGCATTGCCGCGCGCCGGCTCCAGCAGCAGCCGTTGCAGCGAGGCCTCGACGTTGTTGGAGGCCATGCCGGCAGCGCGGCGGGCGCGCTCCATCTCGGTGGTCGAGGCGGTCCCGAGCAGGGCGTCGAGGCCGAGGCAGGCGTAGCGGCCGTGTGCGGCGATGGCGCGTTGCAGCTCGCCGCCCAGCCTTCCCGCCTCCCAGCTCGGCCACAGCACGGCATGGGCCAGCAGTGCCAGGGCCCCGCCCGCTACGGTATAGGCCACCCGCAGCAGGGTGAGCTGGAGCTGGTCGGCGGCCGGGTGGCCGAGGTCCACCAGCACCACCACGACGGGGGTGACGAACACCATGAACAGCCCGAGGTTCACCCCACGCAGCGACAGGGCGATCACGGCCATGGGCAGCAGGGCGGCGGCCTTGGCCAGCGGGGTGGGGCAGAGCACGGCGATCAGCGCCCCGAGCAGCCCGCCCGCCACCGTGCCGCCGATGCGCTCGGCCGCGCGGGTGATGGTCAGTGCGAAATAGGGCTGCATGATGAGCACCAGCATGATCATCATCCAGAACCCGAAGCGCGAGCCGGTGATCTGGGTGAGGGAGAACCCCACCGCCGCGGCGACGGCCCCGCGCAGGGCGTGGCGCAGGGCCTCGGACTGCCAGTCGAGATTGGCCCGCAGCGGCCGCAGCAGGCGCCGCCGCCAGCCAACCGCCCTGTGCCCGGATGTCAGGGGCACGGGCGGCTCGGGAACGGCCAGGGTGATGGCGATGCGCAGGCGCTCGGCCAGCGCCGCCGCCACACGCCGCACCGGGTTGTCCGGGTCGGCAATGCCGCAGTCGGCCACCAGCGCGGCCGCCCGCTCCAGCCGCCCGGGACGGTCGAGCACGCCGCTCACCATCTCGTCGGCCAACAGCAGCAGCACCGGACGCAGCCGGCGCAGCATGCGCCCGGCGCCGGCGCGCACGGCCGGGTCGGTCTCCTCCTCCAGCAGATCGGAGAGGGCGATCATGGTGCCGAAGATCTGCTCGGCCGCCTCCAGCCGGATCAGGCTGGGGGCCGCGTGCGCGCTGGCCGGTCCGCGCTGGCGCAGGGTGAGCAGCACCGCCCCGCGCGCCGCCTCCAGCGCCTCGCGCACCTGGCGGCGATGCGCGCGGGCGTGGCGCTCCCAATCCTCGGCTCCGGCGGAAGGGTCCTCCAGCAGCGCGTGCAGATCGGCGGCGAGGCCGGCCAGTGCCCGCCAGCACGTCGCGATCGCCTGGCGCGCCGGGGTGAACAGGTGCAGCCGCCAGATCAGCAGGGTCAGCACCAGCGCCCACAGGCTGCCGCCCCAGAAGATCGCGCCGGTGATCGCCGCCGCGCGCCAGTCGGGGAAGTCGTTGACCATGGCGAGCGCGACCACCACGGCCAGCAGGTTGCCGAGCTGCATCGGCCCGCGGCCGAACACGCGCAGATAGAAGCAGAAGAAGACCCCGAGCGAGGCCAGGGCGATCACCACCGCCACCGGCACGGCCCCGAGCAGCAGCCCGAAGCCCATGGTCATCGCCGCTCCCCCCGCCCCGAAGGCGAGCAGGAAAGGCACCCGGTTGCGCATCGGTCCGCCGGGGTCGCACAGGCAGGTCAGCCAGGCGGCCAGCGCCGCCTCCGTCAGCCCGGGCTGGTGGCATAGTTCGGCGACCACGACGATCGCCGCCACCGCCAGCGCCGCCCGCACCCCCTCCGCCACGCTGACGGCACGCAGGTTGACGACGCTGGCCCGGGGAAGCCCCGAGAGGGACGGCCGCGCCGCCCCTCCCGTTCGTGAAGCCCGACTCACCCGGCCTTCGCCATCCCGCGCAGGACGTACTGCAGGATGCCGCCGTTGCGGTAGTAGGCCACCTCGTCGAGCGTATCGATGCGGCACAGCACCGGCACCGTCTCCACCTTGCCGCCGGGGCGGTGGATCACCAGGCTGAGGTCCATGCGCGGCGAGAGGTCATCGAGCCCGAGGATGTCGAGCGTCTCCTCGCCGGTCAGCCCCAGGCTCTTGCGGTCCGTGCCCGGCTTGAAGGTCAGCGGCAGCACGCCCATGCCCACCAGGTTGGAGCGGTGGATGCGCTCGAAGCTCTCGGTGATGACGGCCTTCACCCCGAGCAGCATGGTGCCCTTGGCCGCCCAGTCGCGCGAGGAGCCGGTGCCGTATTCCTTGCCGCCGATCACTACCAGCGGCGTGCCGGCCTTCCTGTATTCCATCGCCGCGTCGTAGATCGGCATCTGCTTGCCGTCGATCAGGCAGCGCGTGATGCCGCCCTCGACGCCCGGCACCATCTCGTTGCGGATGCGGATGTTGGCGAAGGCGCCCCGCATCATCACCTCGTGGTTGCCGCGCCGCGAGCCGTAGGAGTTGAAGTCCTTCGGCTGGATCTGCCGCTCCAGCAGGTAGTCGCCGGCGGGGGACTCCTTGCGGATGGACCCGGCGGGGCTGATGTGGTCGGTGGTGATGGAATCGCCCAGCATCGCCAGCACCCGCGCGCCCTGGATGTCGCCCACGGGGGCGGGGGTCATGCTGATGCCCGCGAAGTAGGGCGGGTTCTTCACGTAGGTCGAGCCGTCGTCCCAGGCGTAGGTCTCGGCGCCGGCCTCCACCTTGATCGCCCGCCACTGCTCCGGCCCCTTGAACACCTCGCCGTAGCGCTTGAGGAACTGCGCGCGAGAGATCGCCGCATCGCGGATCGTCGCGATCTCGGCGTTGGAGGGCCAGATGTCCTTGAGATAGACCGGCTTGCCGTCCTTGCCGGTGCCGAGCGGCTCGGTGGTGATGTCACGGGCCATGTCGCCGAACAGCGCATAGGCCACCACCAGCGGCGGCGAGGCGAGGTAGTTGGCGCGCACGTTGGGATGCACCCGCCCCTCGAAGTTGCGGTTGCCCGAGAGCACCCCCGCCACGACGAGCTTGTTGTCCTCGATGGCATCGACCAGCGCGTCCTCGAGCGGGCCGGAGTTGCCGATGCAGGTGGTGCAGCCGTAGCCGACGATGTTGAAGCCCAGCGCGTCGAGGTCGGATTGCAGGCCGGAGGCGGCGAGATATTCCGTCACCACCTGCGAGCCGGGCGCGAGCGAGGTCTTCACCCACGGCTTGGGGGCGAGCCCGAGCGCGCGGGCCTTGCGCGCCACCAGCCCGGCGGCGACCAGCACCGAGGGGTTGGAGGTGTTGGTGCAGGAGGTGATCGCCGCGATGACCACCTTGCCGTGGGTCATCTCGTAGTCCTTGCCCGCCGGCTTGACGCTCTTGCCGGCCTCGGCGGCCGGCACGTTGAGGGTCTTGGTGAGGTCGGTGGCGAAGGTGCGGGCGGCGTCCTTGAGCAGGATGCGGTCCTGCGGGCGCTTCGGCCCGGAGATCGAGGGCAGCACGCTGCCGAGGTCCAGCTCCAGCGTGTCGGTAAACACCGGCTCCGGCGCCCCCGGCTCGCGCCACATCCCCTGCGCCTTGGTGTAGGCCTCCACCAGCGCGATGCGCGCCTCGTCGCGCCCGGACAGGCGCAGGTAGTCGAGAGTGACGGCATCGACGGGGAAGAAGCCGCAGGTGGCGCCGTATTCGGGGGCCATGTTGGCGATGGTGGCACGGTCGGCCAGCGCCAGGCTGTCCAGGCCGGGGCCGAAATACTCGACGAACTTGCCCACCACGCCCCGCTTGCGCAGCATCTGCACGACGGTGAGCACGAGGTCGGTGGCGGTGGCCCCCTCGGGCAGCCGGCCGGTGAGGCGGAAGCCGATCACGTCGGGGATCAGCATCGCGATGGGCTGGCCGAGCATGGCCGCCTCGGCCTCGATGCCGCCCACTCCCCAGCCCAGCACGCCCATGCCGTTGACCATGGTGGTGTGGCTGTCGGTGCCGTAGAGCGTGTCGGGATAGGCGAAGGTGCTGCCCGCCACATCGGCGGTCCACACCGCCTGGGAGAGATACTCCAGGTTGACCTGGTGGCAGATGCCGGTGCCCGGCGGCACCACGCGGAAGTTGTCGAAGGCGGTCTGCCCCCAGCGCAGGAAGCTGTAGCGCTCGCCGTTGCGCTCGAATTCGCGCGCCACGTTGCGCTCCAGCGCGTCCGGCCGGGCCGCGACATCCACCATCACCGAATGGTCGATCACCAGATCGACCGGCACCAGCGGGTTGACCTGCTTGGGCTTGCCGCCCAGGGCGAGAATGCCGTCACGCATGGCGGCGAGATCGACCACCGCCGGCACGCCGGTGAAGTCCTGCATCAGGATGCGGGCGGGACGGAAGGGCACCTCCTTGGTGGACGAGGCCTTCTCCAGCCAGCCGGCGACGGCACGGGCATCCTCGACCGTGTAGCTCTGCCCATCCTCGAAGCGCAGGATGTTCTCCAGCAGAACCTTGAGGCTGACGGGCAGGCGGCTGACGTCGCCGATGCTCTTGGCGGCCTCCGGAATCGAGAAATACTCGTAGCTCTTGCCCCCCACACTGAGCGTGCGCCGAGTCTTGAGGCTGTCCTGCCCGATTGCTTTCATGCCGTGACCTCTGGTGTTGGCCCGCGCGGTTTCGCCTGCGGCGACGCGGGTTGTCTCTCCGCTATCTGGGCATTAACCACAGAAGGGCCAGAGGCGTCCACGGCCGCCTTGTGAAATGATCGCGCCGGAAGGACGGGAAAACACATGCTCGAGGCGAAGGATTTAGCGGTTTTCCGCGGCGAGCGGCTGGTGCTCGCCGGACTCGGCTTCCGCCTCGCCCGCGGCGGGGCGCTGCTGCTGCGCGGCCCCAACGGCTCGGGCAAATCCACGCTGCTGCGCGCCCTCGCCGGGCTCACCCCGCTGGCCGCCGGCCGCCTGCTCTGGGAGGGCGAGGACGCCCTGGCCGACCTGCCCGCCCACGCCGCCCGCCTCGCCTGGCGCGGCCACCAGGACGCCGTGAAGCCGGGACTCAGCGTCGCGGAGAATTTACGCTTCTGGGGGGCGCCGGCCCCGGCCCTGGAAGCGGTGGGGCTCGCCGCCCTCGCCGACCTGCCCGCCCGCCTGCTCTCGGCCGGACAGAAACGCCGCCTCGCCATCGCCCGCCTCGCCGCCAGCCCGCGCCCGCTGTGGCTGCTCGACGAACCCACCCTCGGGCTCGACGCCGCCTCGGTCGAGCGCCTCGGCGGCCTGCTCGCCGCCCACCGTGCCCGCGGCGGACTGGTC
>CALNAL010000199.1 GCA_937874445.1 uncultured Acetobacteraceae bacterium
CCGTCTTCATGGGCGCCAACAGCTACATCGGCAACGCCCCCAACTTCATGGTCAAATCCATGGCCGAAAGCGCCGGCGTCCGCATGCCCTCCTTCTTCGGCTACATGGCCTGGTCCGTCTCCATCCTCATCCCTCTCTTCCTCCTCCTCTCTTTCCTCTTCTTCTGAGAGCCTCCGCTGCCCCCTATTCCTCCTCGGCGAACTGCCGCAGCGCCGCGATGTTGGTGATCATGATCCTGCCGTAGCGGGCGTCGATCCATCCCAGATCCTGCCAGCAGACGAAGCGCTTGTTGATGGTCTGGCGTGTCGTGTTGATGATCGTGGCAAGGTCGTTCTGCGTCAGATGCAGGCGGATGAGCGTTCCTTCCGGACGGGGTTCCCCGTAGGCCTCGGCAAAGCTGATGAGCCGCTTGGCCAGGCGGGCCGAGACAGACAGCAGGGCGCTGTCATCCAGCATCGTGAAAGCCGTCCGGACAACACGGCAGAGAAGGAGCGCGAGAAACTTGTAGAAAATTGGATGATTTTCGAGGATTCGCGAGACCTCCAGAGCGGAAAGGAAAAACAGCTCGGAGTCCTCGATCGCCTGGGCGTCATGCGTGCGCAGGGAGTGGTCCAGCGTGCCGATCTCCCCGAACCAGTTGCCCGGGGAGAGGTAGCGAAAGACGCATTCCAATCCATCCGCGGAGATCGAGCAGACCTTCACCGCCCCGGACAGCACCGCGTAGATGCCATCCGAAGAATCGCCCTTGCCGTGGACCAGTTCGCGGGCGCGGAAGGCCTTGCGGTGCCCCGTCGCGAGTATCTCGTCGATCAGATAGTCCGGAAGCCCGTTGAACCAGCTGTTGCTCAGCAGGACCTCGCGCAGCGGCCCGCCCTCCGGCGGAAGCATGGCCGGGTCGGGGACGTACGATTCCGGCAAGGTCCGGACGCGGCCCTGCATCGACTGGCTCATATTCGTTTCCTCCGCCCCGTCCGGGAGCGCCTGCGGGGATGTTTTATCGTCCCGGCCGGAAAACGTCAGAGCTTCCTGCTTCTCCGCCCGAGGCTCGCCCGCCGCCTCCCGGGGGAAGGCATAAATAGGAATTTTAACGATTGCAATGCACGGAAAATGTCAAAATACCACAAATAATAAATTCACAGTATATTCAATGAATAGAAAATGGTGCTGAAATAACTTAAGTTTATTTTCAATAATAAGTCGAATATATCATCCATCAACTTGTAAATATTAATGATCCCCGGCGCCGTCAAAGCAGCATGTCGGCGTGCATCCCGCCCTAGGCAGGGGCGCCCGGGGCCGCAGCCAGGCGCATCTGCTCCAGCAGCCAGCGCCGCGCCTGTGCGATCTCCACGACCGGTTCGGCGGATTTCTCCGTCCACATCTCGATCACGAACGGCCCGCGGTAGTCCTGCGCGGCCAGCGTGCGGAAACAGGCAGCAAAATCAACGCAGCCCGCCCCGAACGGCACGTCGCGGAACTGCCCCGGGAAATCCGGCGTCACCCGCAGCGCATCCTTGAGGTGGATGGCGACGATCCTGCCGGCGCCGCACTCCAGCTCGGCCGACACCTCCGCATTCCATGCCGAGAGATTGCCGAGGTCGGGATAGACGCCAAAGAAGGGCGAGCCGACGAGCACGGCATACTCCTGCCAGGCGCGGATCGATGTGACCGGCGGGGCGTCCATGATCTCGACGGCCAGCATCACCTGCGCCCGCTCGGCCTCCCCCGCCGCCCAGCGCAGCCCCTCGATGAAGCGCTGCCGCGTCCCCTCGTCGCGTGTCTCGTAATAGACGTCGTAGCCCGCGAGCTGGATGACACGCACGCCGAGATCGCCCGCGAGAGCGATGGCCTTGTGCATGATCTCGCGGGCCTGTGCGCGCAGCGCAGGGTCGTGGCTGCCGAAGGGGAAGCGCCGGTGCGCCGAAAGGCAGATGCTCGGCACGCGCACCCCGGTTTCGGCAGTGGCGGCCCGCAGCTCCGCGCGCTCGGCCGCGCTCCAGTCCAGCCGCGCCAGACGCGCATCGGTCTCGTCTATCGACATCTCCACGAAGGCGAATCCCAGTGCCTGCGCAAGAGCAAGCCTGGCCATCCACGAAAGCCCCTTCGGCAGGGCCTTCTCGTAGAGTCCGAGCGGGTTTTCGCTCAACCCCATGGCACGGTTCCTCGTTCAGCCGAAACGGCCCGTTGCGGCCTAGAGAATCGAGGGGAACGGCACGTTCTGCTCGTCGGTGAAGGCGTCCTCGAAGCCGCGCCGGTAGTGGTACTGCAGCCTGCCGGCATCGTCGGGATAGGTGAACTTCCCGCCGACCTCCCAGATGAACGGCTTGAAGCGATACCGCAGGACGTTTTTCTTGTAGTTCCACAAAAGGAGAATCTCGAGCGGGTCGGCCTTGAAGTTGGTCCACACGTCGTGGTGGAAGGGGATGACCACCTTCGTCCCGAGGGCCTCCGCCATGCGCAGGATATCGACGGAGGTCATCTTGTCCTGGTTGCCCACCGGGTTCTCGCCGTAGGAGCCGAGTGCCACGTCGATCTTGTGCTCCTTGCCGTGCTTGGCGAAGCGGATGGAGTAGTGGGAATCGCCGCTGTGGTAGAGGTTGCCGCCCGGCGTCTTGAACAGATAATTGACGGCCTTGTCGTCCATGCTGGGGATCTTGCCCCTGAGCGATTCACCCGATGTGACGAGGACGGTGCGGTCGAACGACTCGAGCACCACGATCTCCACATCCCCGATGGTGAGCGTGTCGCCGGGGCGCACCACCCGCACCCGCTCGGCGGGAACACCCCACTTGATCCACAGATCGGCGCACCCCTGCGGGCCGATGAACGGCACGTCCGGCGCGCAATTCTGCAGGACGGCAGCGGCAAAGAAGGGATCGATGTGGTCCTGGTGGATGTGGGTCGCCAGCACCGCATCCACCTTTGTCACGGCAAACGGGTCGAACACCACCGGGGAAGCCCGCAGGTTGGGCTGCGTCGCGCGCCCCCCGGTCATGTTGCGCATCTGATGGAAGGGCGCCATCTCCTTGACCTTCTGGGTCCGCTTGCCGTTGCCGAACCACAGGTCCGTGGCGATGCTGGTGCCGCCCTCGGTCTTGAGCCAGATGCCGGTGCAGCCGATCCACCACATGCTGAACGTTCCGGGAGCGACCTGGGTTGCGTCGATCTCCTCGTTGAGCCAGGTGCCCCATTCCGGGAAGGCGCCGAGGATCCATTTTTCGCGCGTGATTTCGTCGATCTTGCTCATGGCGGGTCTTTCCTCAGCTCAGGTCTCAGATGGAATCGAGCGACATGCCCTTCGTTTCCTTGGCGAACAGGTACGTGATGCCGCCGAGGACGAGCAGGACCGCGAACAGGACGAAGGCGGTGGGGATGGAATCGGGCGTCACGGTCTTGCCGAACAGCGCGCCGAGCAGCGCCGGCCCGAAGACCTTCGCGGTGGCGCCGATGCCGTAGCCGAGGCCGAGGCCGGTCGAGCGGGCCTCGTTGGGGAACTGCTCCGCGCCGAAGGCGTTGAGGATGCCGAACGCACCGTCGCCGAAGGTCATGGCGATGAGGACGCCGACGAAGAAGATCCAGCCGGCGGTGGAAACATCCCCCTGCGCACCTCCGGCGATCATCATCGACGCCGCCGCGAGCAGCAGTCCGAGAGCCCCGACGAGACCGTATCCGAACATCGTCCAGCGCCGCCCGATCTGGTCGGCCAGCCAGGCCGAGGAGAGCCGCCCGAGCAGGTCGCCGAGCGAGACCAGCATGAACAGCGCGCCGACCATTCCGGGGCTGAACTTGTAGCCCGAGCCGAGGATGGACTGGCCCCACGCCTGGATGACGGAGGAGCCGAGGATGAAGCAGAACGAGCCGATGGTGATGATGACCAGCGAGCGGAAGTACTTGGTGAAGACGAGCGCATAGGAGGCGGACTGGATGGTCGCGATCTCGGGCAGCGCGCCGAGCTGTGCGACCGGCAGCTCCAGCGCCCAGGCGAGCGCGTCGCGGGCCTCGGCGGTGCGTCCGCGCGACTGCAGAAAGCGCGGAGATTCAGGCACCCGGCGCAGCCAGAACAGCAGCAGGATCGGGATGCCGCCGAGGGCGATGAGCAGGCGCCAGTTGCCGCCGATGACCATCTGCGCGACCGAGCCGAGGAACAGGCCGAGGGGAATGAACACCGAGGTCAGGCCGGAGAGCAGGCCGCGCTGCTTGGCGGGGACGAACTCCTGCACGTAGGGAATCGACGTGATGTTCAGCCCGCCGACGCCGATGCCCACGAAGATGCGCAGGGCGGCGAGCATGATCCATCCGTCGTCGGGCGTGAACACCGAGGCGATGGTGAAGACGGTGAAGAGCAGCACGCACCAGCAGAAGGCGGTCTTGCGCCCGATGCGGTCGGCAAGGCGCCCCCAGGCGACGGCGCCGATCACCGTGCCGAGCCCGGACATCGCGAGAATCCATCCGGCCTCGAAACCTTGCAGATGCCAGGCCGGATCCTTGAGCAGGCTGCTCACCGCGAAGCCGATGATGAACATGTCGAAGAACTCCGACACGTTCCCCGTGACGGCGAGCAGGATGAGGTTCTTCTGGTTGTGCGTCAGGGGGCGGGAGTCGATCTGCTCGAGGGCTGTCATGCCGGCGGTGGCGGCAGATGCGCTTGTCATGTGGATGACCTCTGATAAGGGCCGTAACCGTAACGATTTGGGCGGATCAGCGGAGGATGTCGGTGCTGGCGGGGGTCTCCAGCTCGCCCGGCCTGACATGGGTGAGATCCCCATGGTGGGTCAGCGCGAGCTTCGAAGTCCGCAGGCCGTAGGTGATGCCTTCCATGACATTGCCGGAGAGGTAGCCATGGAGGGTGCCGCCGACCAGCGCGTCGCCCGCGCCGGGGCGATCGACGACGCGCACCGGCTGGATGGGATAGATCCGCTGTCCCTCGATGCCGGAGTAGTAGCAGCCGGCGGTGCCGTCGGTGGAAACCACGTGGTCGATGCCGTAACGTTCACGCAGGGCGGCGTTGACGGCGGGCCCCTCCCCCTGCATGCCGAACACCTTGATCCCGTCGAGACGAGAACAGAATAGAATAGAAACGTTCTCGAGCAGCGGCTCGAGGACGGCGCGCGCCCGTTCCGCCGGCCACAACAGCGCCCGGTAGTTGACATCGAGCGCGACCTTGATGCCGCGCCGCGCAGCCTCGCGGACCGCATGGGTCACGGTGCGCCCCGTGCTCTCGGTCAGGGCGGCGGTGATGCCGGTGACGAACAGCACCTGCGTCGCGAGCAGCGCGTCCCAGTCGAAGGTTTCCGGCGTGATCTCGCGGAATTTGGTGTAGAGGCGGTCGTAGACCACCTTGGCCGGCAGGGGCGGGTCGCCGGGCTCCATGAAATAGAGCGCCATCCGCCCCTCGCAGCGCACGCAGTGCGACAGATCGACACCGACGCCCTGGTATTCCTCGATGAAGCGCCGGGCCAGCTCGCCGCGCGGGATGACCGAGGCGAAGGCGGTCCGCCGCCCGAGCTGGGAGAGCAGGCCGGCCACGTTGGCCTCGGAGCCGGCGGGGGTCAGCCGCAGATCGCGGCAGGTGGCCAGGCGGTCGCCGTTGGGAACGGTGAGACGAATCTGGGCCTCGCCGAAGGTCGTCAGATCATAGGAACTCATCGAAAACTGCCTCCGTGCCATCGGGGCGAAATGATCGGGGATCAGACGGGCGCGCGCGCTCTCATGCCGGCCACACCTGAGCCATGGCCTGCCGCATCTCTGTCGCCGCCGCCAGCGGATCCGCCGCGGCCACGATCGCGCGCCCGGCGATGACGATGCCGACCGGATGGTTGCGGAAGGTCGCGAGATCGGCCGGCGTGACGCCGCCGGTGATGGTGACGGTGAAGCCCATGGCGGCCAGCTCATCGACGCGGGCGAGATCGTCGGCCCCCCAGGAGAGGTCTCCCGCCGCCTCGCGGTCACGCGAGCGCTTGACGATGACGTGCTGCGCCCCCGCCTCGCGCCACTGGCGGGCCTTTTCCGGGTCGTACCATTCATCGGAAAGCTCGACCTGGACCTCGCCATGATGGGCGGCGGCGACGGCGCAGACCTGCCGCAGGGTGGTCATCGAGGCACCGGCCACCACCGAGACCAGCGACGCCCCGGCCGCGAAAGCCATCTGCGAGAGCAGCTTGCCGGCCTCGGCGATGCGGATGTCGGCGAGGATCTCCTTGTCGGGAAACAGCGCGCGGATTTCGCGCACGGCGCGCAGCCCCTCGGCCAGGACCAGCACGGTGCCGCACTCGATGATGTCGATGCACGGGGCCGCGCGCTGGAGCGGCGCGAGGGCCGCGGGCAGGTCGGTCTTGTCGAGGGCGATCTGCAGGCGGGGGGTTTTCATGGCCGGACCTCACGACCCGGCGAAGGGGAGACGGGGACGGACGAGGCGGGGACGAACGAGACGGGGACGGACTCCGACCTGCTCGACAGGCCACGGTTGCGTGGCATTCTTCACTCCTGGACGTGCCGGAGGGATCGCCCTCCGTGGGCTTGCTCTTTGAGACGAGACCCTACGGCCGGAAACAACCAAAACGCAACGCAAAAATGATCGTTATAACCATTTTATGTTGTTTAAACTGATTAAATTGATCGTATTGCGCGATTCTTTCCGGCGTGCTAGATCATCCCCGCCTCGCAGACCCTGGCGCGTCGCCCCCGGCGTGCCGACCTTGGCGCAGGGTCATCCCGCTGCCGCGAAGGGGCGCCACGAGGAGGACCCCACGAGGAGGGCTGCATGGGCTTACCCGGACACATCACCTCGGCACGACGCCACCGGCTGCTGGAACAGCTGGCGCTCAAGGAGTCCGCCCGGGTCGCCGACCTCGCGGCGGCCTGCCAGGTGTCCGAGATCACCATCCGGCGCGACCTCGACGCCCTGGCCGAGGAGGGGCAGATCGAGCGCTTCCACGGCGGTGCCCGCCTGCCCGCCCGCCGTCCGTCCCAGACCGCGCGTGAGGCCGGCGCACGCCACGAGCGCGAGAAACGGCTGATCGCGGTGGCCGCGGCGCGCCTCGTCCACCCCGGCGCCACCGTGCTGCGCAGCGGCGGCCCGACGACCCTGGCGCTGTTCCGCGAGATTGCGGGCCCGGCCATCCAGGTCATCCCCAACAACACCCTGCTCATCTCCGCCATCGACGAGAAGACCGCCGCGACGGTGTTCGTGCTCGGCGGCGAATACAACCGCAACACACGGGCCCTGAACGGCGACATGACCAATCTGGCCCTGAACCAGATCCACGGCTCGATCTGCTTTCTCGGCACCAACGCCATCAGCCAGCACACCGGCCTGACCTCGGGCATCCACGCGGCGGCGGCCGTCAACCAGCTGATGGCCAGCCAGTGCCAGGGCAACGTGGTCGTCGTGGCGGATTCCTCGAAGGTCGGCACGACCGCGCATTTCCTCAGCCTGAAGCTGGCGGAGGTGCGCGTGCTGGTCACCGACGACGGCGCCGACCCCGGCGAGCTGGCCGCCTATCGCGCGAGCGGCATCGAGACCCTCGTCTGCCCCACCGGCGACTGATCCGCCGACGATTCGCCCGCCGACGATTGGCCCCCCGGAATTCGCCCGGATCTAGCCGGCCCGCCCCTGGCCGTAATAGGCGCCCGGCCCGTGCTTGCGCAGGAAGTGGCGGTCGAGCAAGGCCTGCGCGATGGGCTGCGGGGCCGCCACCGTGCGCGAGAGCAGCGCGATGCGCGCCACCTCCTCGAGCACCACGGCATTGTGCACCGCCTCCGCGGGGTCGCCCCCCCAGGCGAAGGGGCCGTGCCCATGCACCAGGGCCGCCGGCATCGCCCGCGCGGCCAGGCCGCGGCGGGTGAGGGTTTCGACGATCACCTCCCCGGTCTCCCGCTCGTAGGCCCCGGCGATCTCGGCGGTCTCCAGCCGGCGCGTGCAGGGGATGGGACCATGGAAATAGTCGGCGTGGGTGGTGCCTTCGCAGGGCAGGTCGCAGCCGGCCTGCGCCCAGGCGGTGGCGAAGGTCGAATGCGTGTGGACGACCCCGCCGATGTCGGGAAAGGCCCGGTACAGGCAGAGATGGGTCTCCAGGTCGGAAGACGGCCGATAGCCCTGCCCCACGACCCGGCCATCGAGATCGACGAGCACCATGCCGGCGGCCGTCATGCTGGCGTAGGGCACGCCCGAGGGCTTGATCGCCACGATCCCCCGGTCCCGGTCGATGCCCGAGGCATTGCCCCAGGTGAACAGGGCCAGTCCCCGGTGGCAGAGTTCCAGGTTGGCTGCCAGCACGTCCCGTTTCAACTCGTCCAGAGTCATGGCCGCTCGCCCTCGCTCCCTGGCACGCCGACCCACGGCGGAACAGGCGTGCCGCATATGCGTCTTTAAAATACGATCATTATGACCATTTTATCGATCGTATCATGCACATCAAGGCATGCAGAGGCAAGAATAATCGTGCTTTTCTGCCAAACGGCACGATTCTCTCCGAACTTCCTCCCGTCAAAATGTGTTCGTAACAATTTATTTGATCGAATGGATCGTTTTTCGGCATTTCTCCGGCCGCCCCATAGCCCCCCCCGCAAGACAGGGGCTTGAAATGCCCGGCACGAATGACCACAGAACAAGACACCGGACGCGTTTCGGTCCGGTGTCAAAATCTCGTACCCATATTGCTCAAGGAGGATGTGGTTATGAGCCACGAAAAATCCGCCCATCGGGCGCATTGTCATCCGTCACAAAAGAAAACTCCGGCACCTGCCAAGATTTCTGTTTCGCCCGCGGCGTCGGTGACTGCCCCCGCCCCGCACAAGGGATGACTTCGACAAGCGTGCACGGAGGAAAAACATGGCATTGAGCGATCTGATCCCGTGGCCCCGCAACCGGGCCGTGGGAACCCCCTTCTTTTCCGAAAACGCCGACCCGCTGGCGGCGCTGCACCGCGAGGTCAGCCGGGCCTTCGACGAGTTCGCCCGCGGCTTCGGCGTTCCCGCCCGTTTCGGCGCGGCCGGCACCTGGCCGAGCGTGGAGGTCCGCGAGACCGACAAGGCGATCGAGGTCACGGCGGAAATGCCCGGCCTGGAGCAGAAGGACGTCGAGGTCTCGCTGCACGAGGGCGTGCTGACCCTGAAGGGCGAGAAGAAGGCCGAATCCGGCAGCGCGCTCTACAGCGAGCGCTGGCACGGCAGCTTCGAGCGGGCCATCTCGGTCGGCGCGGACATCGATCCCGACAAGGTCAGCGCCGCCTTCCGCAACGGGGTGCTGACGGTATCCCTCGCCAAGAAGCCGGAGGCACAGAAACCGGCCCGGAAGATCCCAGTTTCCGCCGGCTGACCCGCGCGCGCCCCGTCCCCCGCAGGCGGGGCGCCCTCTCTCGTCAGCCTCCCGCCTGCCCGGCGGCGAGCGCGCAGCCGAGGGCGACGGCGGTCTGCATCGCCTCGGGCGTGCGCCCCTCCCGCCCGCGGCGCCGCTCCCGCGCCTGGCGCAGCGGGGTGCCGCGCGCGCCCCCGCCGAGGCCCACCCCCGG
>CALNAL010000200.1 GCA_937874445.1 uncultured Acetobacteraceae bacterium
CTTCGTCGGCAGCGTCAGATGTGTATAAGAGACAGCCCCTTGCTGAGCGAGCCTACCGCAAAGAGCGTGTCGGCGTCGGGAGCGTGGCCGCCGTCGCGACGGGTGGTGCCGTAGCCGTAGAAGCGCCGCGAGCCGTCGGGCAGCAACAAGCCGATCTCCAGCCCCGGCGTCTCGCCCCGCGCCACCAGCGGACGTGCCCAGGCATCGACCGTGGCATCGAGCCCGGCGCCCTGGTCGGCATAGACGTCGGCCGGCGCGCGCCGCAGTGCCGAGCTGTTCACCGCCCCGGAGGTGAGAGTGCCACAGCCAGCCAGAAGCATCAGGAGAAATGCCGACACCAATCGGGCCCAGGGTGCCTGCTTCATGCGCGAGGTTTCCCGCGTTTCGTTCCGGGCCGCAACAGAGCGCATCTCCGCAACGATCAGCGCGGCGGCAGGTCATGCGGACGCGCCGTGTCGTCTCTCCGCGTCCGCCAACCACGCAGCCGTTCCAGAACCACAAAGAAGGGCGGCACGAACAGAACTGCGAGAAAAGTCGAGGCCAACATGCCGCTGACCACGGCGACGCCCAGCGAAACGCGCGCCCCCGCCCCCGCCCCGGAAGCAAACACCAGCGGCAGCATGCCGAAGATGAAGGCGAACGAGGTCATCAGGATCGGTCGGAAGCGCAGCCGCGCCGCCTCGGTCGCGGCCTCGGCGATCGCCATCCCCCCGGCACAGCGCTCACGCGCGTATTCCACCACCAGAATGGCGTTCTTGGCCGCCAGCGCGATCAGCAGCACGATGCCGATCTGGGTGTAGAGATCGTTCGGCAGGCCGGCGATCTCCAGCGCGGCGACGGTGCCGAGCAGCGTCAACGGCACGGCGAGGATCACCGCCAGCGGCTGCAGCCAGCTTTCGTACTGTGCCGCCAGCACGAAATAGACCAGCAGCAGGGCGATCGCGAATACCTCGTAGATCTGGTTGCCGACGATCTTCTCCTGGTAGGACATCCCCGCCCATTGCGTGCCCATCGAAGACGGCAGCGAGCGGGTGGCGATTTTCTCCATCAGCGTCATCGCCTCGCCGGAGCTGAAGTCGAGCGCCGGGCTGCCAACCACGGCAGCCGCCGGGTAGAGGTTGTAGAGGGTAATCAGCGGCGGCCCCACCGTGTCCGCGATGTGTGCAACCGCGCCGAGCGGAATCATCTGCCCGTCGGCACCCTTGACCTTCAGCCTCAGCACGTCCTCGGGGCGCAGTCGGAAGGGCGCATCGGCCTGTACGTAGACCTGGAAGACATTGTTGAACTTGGTGAACTGGTTGACATAGCTGGAGCCGAGATAGGCCTCCACCGCCGAGAACACCTGCCCCACGGTGAGCCCGAGCGTCTCGGCTTTCACGCGGTCCACCACCAAGCGCAACTGCTTGACGTCGGCTCGGAAGCTGGCGGCGACGTGCGAGAGGCCGCTCTGGGTTGCGCCGTTGGCGGCGAGCGCATCGGCGGCATTCTGCAGGGCAAGGAAATCGGCGTTGCCGTCCTTGCTCTCGACCATCATCGTGAAACCGCTGGAGTTGCCCACCCCCTGGATCGGCGGCGGCAGCAGGATCTGCGTGGTGAAATCGGGCAAAGCCTCGAGCGCAGCACGGGCGCGGGCGGTGATGGCATCGATGCTCAGCGCCGTGGTCTTGCGCGCGCTCCAGTCCTTCAGCACGACGTAGAGCATGCCGGTATTGTAGAGCGTCGCGTTATTGTCGAGCGGAGAGATGCCGGAGACGCCGATGACGCTCTGCACGCCGTCGATCTTTTGCACCGCGGCCACCGCCTCGGCGACCGCCGCATCGGTGCGCTGGGAGGAGGCGGCGTCCGGCAGGTTGACGCTGACGATGAAATAGCCCTGATCCTCGCTGGGCAGAAAGCTGGTGGGCACCTGCGCGAGGCCCCAGAAGGCGAGCCCGATCAGCGCCAGACCGGCCAGGCTGACCGGCAGGCTCGCCCGCACCAGGCGGCGGATCAGCGCGGCATAGAAATATTCCGCCTTCGCATACAGGGTATTGAAGCCGCGATAAATGAAGTTGCGCCGCTCCGGCGGGGTGGGTTTGCGCAGCCACAGCGCGCATTGCGTGGGCTTCAGGGTCATCGCATTGACCGCCGAGATCAGCGCGGTGGCGGCGATGACAAGGGCGAACTGCTGGTACATCCGCCCGGTCAGGCCCGAGATCGTGGCGGCCGGCAGGAACACCGCCATCAACACCAGGGTGATGCCGATGATCGGGCCGAACAGCTCCGACATCGCCTTGACCGAGGCTTCGCGTGCGGAAAGCCCGGCATCCATGTGCCGCGCCACGCTCTCGACGATGACGATGGCGTCGTCCACCACGATGCCGATCGCCAGCACCAGGGCAAACAGGCTGGTGGTGTTGACCGTGTATCCCAGCAGTGCCATCGCCGCAAAGGCGCCGATGATGGTCACCGGCACGGTGGTGGCCGGCACCAACATCGCCCGCCAGTCCTGCAGGAACAGCAGGATCACCGCCAGCACCAGCACCGCCGCGATGATCAGCGTCTCGTAGACCTCGTCGATGGAGGCGGTGACGAACTTGGTGCTGTCGAAGGAGACCTTGTAGGAAAGCCCGGCGGGAAAGGTCTTGGCCATCTCTGCCATCTTGGCGTTGACGCTCTGGGCGACGCTCAGCGCGTTGGCCCCCGAGAGCAGCGAGATGGCAATGGCGGCCGAGGGCTTGCCGTCCAGCGTCGCGGTATGGCCGTAGGTGGCGGCGCCCAGCTCGACGCGCCCGAGGTCGCGCACACGGACAATCCGCCCCCCCAGGCCGTTGACGACCTTGACGACGATGTTCTCGAAATCTGCCGTGTCGGAGAAGCGTCCGGTGACGTTGAGCACGTACTGGAAGTTCACCATCTTCGGCGTCGGCGGCGCACCGACCAACCCCGCCGTCACTTCCGTGCTCTGCTGCTGGATCGCGCTGATCACGTCGGCCGGGGTCAGCCCGTAGGTCTGCAGCCGGTCGGGGTCGAGCCAGACGCGCATGGCGTACGAGCCCGAGCCGAGGATCGAGACGTCGCCCACCCCGGGCAGCCGGGCCAGTTCGTTCTTGAGGTTGATCTTGGCGTAGTTGGCCAGGAAGAGATTGTCGTAGCGCCCGTCTGTGGAAACCAGATTCACGAACTGGAGGATCGAGGTCGATTTCTTCTCGACGTCGAGCCCCTGGGTGGACACCGCCGCGGGCAATTGCGCGGAGGCGAGCGAGACCCGGTTCTGCACCAGGGTCTGGGCGGTGTTGGGGTCGGTGCCGATGTCGAAGGTGACGACGAGGTTGTAGCTGCCGTCGGAGGCCGATGTGGACTGCATGGAAAGCATGTGTTCGACACCGTTGACCTCCTGCTCCAGCGGCAGGGCAACGGTATCCATCACCGTACGCGCGCTGGCGCCCGGGTAGGTGGCACTGACCGCCACGGTGGGGGGCACGACGTCGGGATATTGCGCGACCGGCAGGCTGCGCAGCGACAGCACGCCGAGCAGCACGATGACCAGGGCCAGAACGTTGGACAGGACCGGCCGTTCGATGAAGAAGCGTGAAAACATCAGTGCCGCCTTGCCAACGTCGGTTCAGTTGCTGCTCGATCCGTTGCCCTTCAGCGCGGCAGGCGCGGGCGTTTCTCCCTCCGGCGCGGCCGCCATGTGGCCCGCCACCGGCTCGACCTTGCTGCCCGGCACGGCGCGCTGGATCGCGCCGATCGCCACGCGCTCGCCGGCGGCAAGCCCGGAGGTAATGACCCGCAGCGGCCCCTCGACCGGCCCGGTCTGCACCGCACGCTGCTCGACGGTGTTGTCCTGGCCCACCACCAGCACGTAGCTGCCGGTCTGGTTGGACTGGATGGCGGTGTCGTTGACCAGCAGCGCCTTGTCCAGCCGCCCCACCGGGATGCGCACCCGCACGAACTGGCCGGGAATCAGCGCGATGTCCTTGTTCTCCAGCACGCCGCGCAACTGCACGGTGCCGGTGGCGGCATTCACCTGGGGGGCGATGTAGTCGACCGTGCCCCGGTAGAGGAACGCACTGTCCTGGTTCAGCGCCACCTCGATCGGCAAGGTGCGCGCCCCCTCGCGCATCTGCCGCAGGGTCTTGCCCTCCCGGACGAGGGCGTCGCGCATATCGATCTGCTGTTGCTCGGAAATGTTGAAATAGACATCGAGCGGCTCGACCCGCAGGATCGTCGCCAGCGTGGTCGGCCCCGAGGCGCCGACCAGCGCGCCGACATCGGCGAGATGGCGCGTCACCACCCCGGCGAAGGGAGCGCGCACCGTGGTGAAGTCGAGCGAGGTCTGGGCAATCCTGAGGCTGGCGGTGTCGGCCGCCACGGTCGCGCTCGCCATGCCGAAATTGGTCTTGGTCTCATCCACCGAGCGCTGGCTGGAAACCTGCTGCTGGCCGAGGGTGGCCTGGCGGTTGTATTCACGTTCGGCATTGGCCTGCTTGAGCTTGGCGGAAGCGAGCTCGGCCTGCTTGAGGTCCACCTGGGCCTGGTACTGATCCTTCTCGATCTCGAAGAGAACCCGCCCGCTTTCCACCGCCTCGCCGTCGCGGTAGCCGATCGATTGCAGGATGCCCGACACCCGCGCCACCAGATCGACCTGAGCAGAGGCGGCGGTGTTGCCGGTGAATTCCTCATAGAGCGTCACCGACCTTTCCATCGGGGTGGCGACGCTCACCTTGGGTGGCGGAGGCGCGACGTAGTCGTTCTTCTGCTTGCAGCCAGCCAGGGCAAGCCCGGCGAACACCAGGAGGGGAACCAGCGTCGCGGCGCGTTTCCGCCCGGTGGGGGGGCCGTCGTGCATGCGCTTCATCGGTCGGGGCTCCTGGAACGCGGCGGCGAATGATCGGGCATCGGAACGCTCCGCGCAATATACGGTACGTCGATATCTTTACCGGATGCTTTCGAACCAGTCCGGCAGATTCTGCGCACCGTCCAGCGTCGCCGCCTCGCCATAGAGCCCGGCGAGGAAGGTACCCCGGTGGCTCGCGCCGGCAACCGCGACCCCACGCGCCGCCTGGCCACCGGCCGCCAGCGCGGGGAAAACCATGGCGGGATGGATCGCCTCGTCGGCCAGGCCGTAGTCGAAACGAATGGGGGAATCGTAGGCCCAGTAGGTGGCGCGATTGGCCGCGAGAGCGCGCAGGAAGGCGCTGTTCGGGGCGGCGGTGAAGCCCTCGAAGAACCCCGGAACCAGCAGCTCCGCCCCGGTGGGAAAGGTTTTGCCGCGGGCAAAGTCGAGCTTGTAGTCGTGCCTGAATTTCAGCGCGAGAGCGTGGAACTCGGGCCGGATCGCGCTCTGCATCAGCCCGTCCAGGCGGTACTGCAGCGCGTAGCTTCCCAGCGCGATGATCATGCAGAGCGAGATCCACCCCGGCAGCGCCGGATAGGCGGCCGTGCCCCGGGGCAGAGGAAAGCTCTGCACCCCCGCCCAGAAGCGGAAGGCCTCGTTGAGATCGTTGAAGGGGCTCGCGACCGCCGTGGCCGCGACCGGGCGGGACCGCGCGCGCAGGGCCTGGTGCAGCCACTGCGTGTTGAGCGCGCCCTGCGACCAGCCGTGCAGGAACAGCTTGCCCGGCCGGCAGCCGAGGGACCGCAGCGCCCGCACTCCGGTCGCGAGCATATCGAGGCAGGTGCGGACGGTGACTCCCTTGACCGCGTAGCCCTCGCCCCGGCCGTCGCGGAACGGCCCTTTGCCGACATAGTCGGCGGCGACGACGGCATAGCCCCGCGCGGCAAAGCGCTGGACGTTGAACAGCGTCTCCAGCGAGTCGGCGGCGTCCGTCGTCTCGTAGGCAGGATCGGCCAGGCGAAGCAGGGTCGAGGGCACCTGGTCGAAGGAGAGGATGGTGCCGTGCTGCCACGAGACCACCGGCAGTTCGCCGCGCGCCCCCGCCGGCAGCGCCAGCAGACCGCTGACCGTGAGCGTCTCGCCGGTTTCGGGAACGACAGTGCGGGTGACGAGGCGGTGGAGATCGACATCGGCGCGCGCCCCCAACGACTGCGGATCGAAATCCGGCAGGATCATGGGCTTGTTGAACAGCGGGTAGGCCTTGGCGACCAGGGCATCCAGCCGTCCGCCGCTCACGCGACAGGAGCGATCGATAGGCGCGGCACCGCTCGGATGCGTCGGGGCGGCGAATCCCTTCCCCGAGGCGCCCGACCCGGCCGTCAGCGCGCCGGCACCGAGCAGGAAACCGCGCCGCTTGCAAGGTGCGGAGGGCTTCGAAGCTTCGGCCCCCGGTCGGCTGGCCGCGGATTTTCCGACAGGCGCCATATGTGTCGTCCCCGATGTGACAGGAGAGTCAGTCCATGAATCTCATGCCATAGCTTCGTTCAAGGAATATGGCTGCGGTGAAACTGCCGGAGGGAGGCAGCTCGGAGCGGAGCAGTTCGGCCACGCGACCGGGGCCAGAACATTCCCTTGCGGGAATCGGAAGGACGTGCCCACCGGGGGGGCGGTACAAGCCATTGATTCCGTTGTGGTGACCCCTACGGGGCTCGAACCCGTGTTACCAGCGTGAAAGGCTGGTGTCCTAACCATTAGACGAAGGGGTCGTCCGGCCTGCGGGCGTGCTTAGACAAACCTGCCGGCGCTGCCAAGGGCAAATCCGCCCCCCTGCCCTGCCCGCGCCGCCGTGCTAGGCTGCGGACAGGGAGAACGTCCATGCAGGATCTCGTCTTGGCCCTGGATCAGGGCACCACCTCGACGCGCACCATCGCCTTCCGGGCCCCCCAGCTGGCCCCCGCCGCCACGGCCCGGCGCGATCTGCCCCAGCATTTCCCCGCCTCGGGCTGGGTCGAGCACGACGCCGAAGAAATCTTCGAACATGCCGTCGCCACCCTGCGCGAGGCACTGGCCATGGCCGGCGGCACCGCCGCTGAAGTGGCCGCGATCGGCATCACCAACCAGCGCGAAACCACCGTGCTGTGGGACCGCACCACCGGCCGTCCGCTGCATCGCGCGATCGTCTGGCAGGACCGGCGCACCGCCCCGCTGTGCGCGCGCTTGCGCGAGGCGGGCGCGGAAAAGCTGGTGAGCGCCCGCTCCGGCCTGCTGCTCGACCCGTATTTCTCGGCCACCAAGCTCGCCTGGCTGCTGGAGAACGTCGCGGGGGCCCGCTCCGCCGCCGAGGCCGGCCGCCTCGCCTTCGGCACCATCGATACCTGGCTGCTCTGGCGCCTCTCGGGGGGGCGGGTGCATGCCACCGACGCCACCAACGCCTCCCGCACACTGCTCTACGACATCCGGCGCGGATGTTGGGACGAGGATCTGCTCAAGCTCTTCAACATCCCCCCCTCCCTGCTGCCCGAGGTGCGCGACAGCGCCGGCGACTTCGGCACCACCACTGCCGATATCCTCGGCGCCCCGGTGGCCCTGCGCGGGGTCGCGGGCGACCAGCAGGCGGCGGCGGTCGGCCAGGCCTGCTTCTCGCCGGGCATGGTCAAATCCACCTACGGCACCGGCTGCTTCCTGCTGGCGCACACCGGAAACACTCCGGTGTGCTCGCGCTCGCGACTGCTAACCACGGTGGCGCTGCAGCTCGGGGGGCAGCGCACCTACGCGCTGGAGGGAGCGATCTTCGTCGCCGGCGCCGCGGTACAGTGGCTGCGCGACGAGCTGGGGGTGATCAAGACGGCGGCCGAAACCGCGGCCCTCGCCGCCAAGGCCGACCCGACCCAGCGGGTGACGCTGGTGCCGGCCTTCGTCGGCCTGGGAGCGCCGCACTGGGATGCGGAGGCACGCGGCGCGCTGTTCGGCCTCACCCGCGCCACCGGCCCGGCCGAGCTGGCCCGCGCCGCCCTGGAGTCGGTCGCCTTCCAGACCCGCGACCTCATCGAGGCCGCCCGCGCCGACTGCACGGGCCCGGACTGGCACGACATCCCCGAGACGATGCTGCGGGTGGACGGCGGCATGGTGGCCAACGACTGGCTGATGCAGTTCCTCTCCGACATGCTGGGAGCGGAGGTGGACCGCCCGGTGGTGCAGGAGACCACCGCCCTCGGGGCCGCCTACCTGGCCGGCAGCGCGGCCGGGGTCTGCCCCGCACCGGAGGAATTCGCCCGTACCTGGGCGCTGCAACGGCGCTTCACCCCCGCCATGGCAGAGCCCGAACGGGCCGCGCGCTACGCCGCCTGGCAGGATGCGGTGCGCCGCACCCGCAGCGGGGGCTGAGGTCTCCGCGCCCACCTGCACGATTGAACCTTTGCAACCGGGGGCCGCCCCCCTATGAAAACAGGAGACGGCCGGCAGATTCCGACCGCGAGGGGAAAACAGCGCATGCCTCGTTCGGCCAGACGCCAAGGCCAGATTTCCTCCGTCAAGATCACCGACGTCGCTGCCGCCGCCGGGGTGGCCCCGATGACGGTCTCGCGGGTTCTCAACACCCCCGAGCGCGTCACCGCCGCCACCGCCGAGCGGGTCCGCGCGGCGATCGACGCCCTCGGCTACGTACCGAACCTGATCGCCGGGGGCCTCTCCAGCCGACGCAGCCGCATGATCGCGGCCATCGTGCCCACCATTGCCAGCCCGATGTTCTCCGCCCCGGTCGGCGCCTTCACCGATGCGATGAACCACGCCGGCTACCACGTTCTGCTGGGGCTCTCGGGCTACGGCGCCGACGCCCTGGAGCAGGGCCTGCTGCGCGCGGTGCTGACCCGCCGCCCCGACGGCCTGCTGCTCACCGGGGCCAGCCATCCCCCCGCGGTCACGCGCCTGCTGCACAATGCCCGCGTGCCGGTGGTGGAAATCTGGGATGCCTCCGCCACGCCCACCGACATGCTGGTGGGCTTCGACCACGCCGAGGTCGGCGCGGCCGTCGCGGAATTCTTTCTCGCGCACGGCCATCGGCGTTTCGCCGTGATCGGCGCCTCCGATCCGCGGGCAATGCTGCGCCATGATGGCTTCCTGGCGGCGGTCCGCCGTGCCGGCGGCGAGGTCGTGGGCGAAGTGACGCTGCCCCCGCCTTCCGACATTTCCGAAGGCCGGGCCGCCCTGCGCCAGCTGCTGCCGGTGCTGGGCACACGCACGGCCGTGCTGTGCGGCTCCGACCTCGTTGCCTTCGGCGTGATGACGGAGGCCCTCAAGCAGGGCCTGACTATTCCCGGCCGCCTGGCGATCTGCGGCTTCGGCAACTTCGAACTCAGCCGCGCCTGCGAACCCTCCCTGACCAGCATCGGCGTGGACGGGACCGCGATGGGACGGCTGGCCGCCGAGGCGCTGCTCGCCCGACTCGAGGGCAACACCGCACAGATGCGCACTCTGGTGCCCTTCCACCTCCTGCCACGCGCCTCGACCTGAGTCCGGGCGGGGTCGCCGGGAAGGAAGAAAGACAAGGGAGGTCTTCTTTTCCTGAAGGAAAAGAAGCAAAAGTCCTTGGGGCTGGCCTAGCTAAGGGAAAAATCTTAGGTAGGACAGATGGTTATGGTG
>CALNAL010000201.1 GCA_937874445.1 uncultured Acetobacteraceae bacterium
GTAGAGAGACGGGAGAGGAAGGCCGCTGCATTCATGAAAACATTCCTAGCACAACACGTGCCGGGAGGCAAAGGAAAAAAGCGGAGGCGGAGGCGCGAGGCGGTGGGCTGAAGCCCACCCTACCCTTGGATGTCGGAATACGCTTCACTTTTCCGGCCCGCGGCATTGCGGCGCGGGGGAGGCAGGGCGCCGGGGGCAGACGCGGAGCCAAAAGAATAAAGTCCTTTTGCTTCTTTTCCTTCAGGAAAAGAAGACCTTCCTTCCTTACCTCATCCCGGCGTCGCCCGCCCCTCGGCGGCGATGGTGCGCAGTTTTTCCACCACGTCGCGGGCGGTTTTCACCCGCTGGGCCACGCCCATCTCGCGCACGATGGCGAGCCGCTGGTCGGGGCGCAGCTTGACGAGTCCGCCCTGGCGGGTGAGCCAGGAGATCAGCCCGGCCGGGTTGGCGAAGTTGTTGTTGCGGAAACCCACGACGATCCCTTTCGGCCCCGCATCGATGCGGTCGATGCCGGCCTCGCGGCAGGCCCGTTTGAGGGCCACCACGGCGAGAAGGTTCTCGACCTCCTCTGGCAGTTTCCCGAAGCGATCGACCAGCTCGGCGGCCATCGCCTCGCTCTCGGCGTCGGTGGCGAGGCTGCCGATGCGCCGGTAGAGCCCCAGGCGCACCGGCAGGTCGCGCACGTAGGTCTCGGGGATCAGCACCGGCAGGCCGAGGGTGATGCTGGGCGACCAGTCGCGCGAATCCGCGCGCTGCTGGTTGCCCTGGGAGCGCAGGTCGGCCACCGCGTCCTCCAGCATCTGCTGGTAGAGTTCGATGCCCACCTCGCGGATGTGTCCGCTCTGCTCGTCGCCGAGCAGGTTGCCGGCGCCGCGGATGTCGAGGTCGTGGCTCGCCAGAGTGAAGCCGGCGCCGAGCGAATCCAGCGAGTGCATCACGGTGAGCCGCTTCTCGGCGGTGCTCGAGAGCGGGTGCGTCTGCGGCCAGGTGAGATAGGCGTAGCCGCGCTGCTTGCCGCGCCCGACGCGCCCGCGCAGCTGGTAGAGCTGGCCCAGGCCGAACATGTCGGCACGGTAGATGATCAGCGTGTTCACCGCCGGCATGTCGAGCCCGCTCTCGACGATGTTGGTGGAAAGCAGGATGTCGTATTTGCCGTCGCCGAACTCGGTCATCACGCGCTCGAGGTCGGTGGCGGAGAGGCGTCCGTGCGCCATCACGCAGCGCGCCTCGGGCACGATCTCGGTCAGGCGCTCGGCCATGCGCGCGAGGTCCTCGATGCGCGGCACCACGCAGAATACCTGTCCGCCCCGGAAACGTTCGCGCTGGATCGCCTCGCGGACCACCACCGCGTCGAAGGGCATGATGAACGTTCTGACGGCAAGACGATCGACCGGCGGCGTCGCGATCAGGCTCATCTCGCGCACGCCGGTCAGCGCGAGTTGCAGCGTGCGCGGGATCGGCGTCGCCGAGAGCGTGAGAACATGCACGTCGGACTTCAGCGCCTTGAGTTTTTCCTTGTGGGCAACGCCGAAGTGCTGCTCCTCGTCCACCACCACCAGGCCGAGGGAGGAGAAGCTGATGCCCTTGGAAAGCAGCGCGTGGGTGCCCACGACGATGCTGACGTCGCCGTCGGCCAGGCCCTTGCGCACCTCCGCGGCCTGCTTGGGCGTGACCATGCGCGAGAGCTGCGCCACCTTCACCGGCAGACCGGCAAAACGTTCTGAAAATGTTCTGAAATGCTGCCGCGCGAGCAGCGTCGTCGGCACCACCACCGCCACCTGCGCGCCCGACATCGCCGCCACGAAGGCGGCCCGCAGTGCCACCTCGGTCTTGCCGAATCCCACGTCGCCGCACACCAGGCGGTCCATCGGCCGCCCCGAGGCGAGGTCCTCCAGCACGTCGGCGATGGCGCGGGCCTGGTCCTCGGTCTCGGTGTGGGGGAAGCGGGCGCAGAACTCGTCCCAGCTGCCCTCCGGCGGGGCCATCGTTTCGGCGTCGCGCAGCTTGCGCTCGGCGGCCACCCGGATCAGCGCGCCCGCCATGTCGCGGATGCGCTGCTTCATCCGCGCCTTGCGATTCTGCCAGCTCGCGCCGCCCAGCTTGTCGAGCGCCACCCCGTCGGGGTCGGAGCCGTAGCGGCTCAGCATCTCGATGTTCTCGACGGGCAGGAACAGCTTGTCGTCGCCGTCGTAGAGAAGGCGCAGGCAGTCGTGCGGCGCCTCGTTGACCTTCAGCGTCACCAGCCCGTCGTAGCGGCCGATGCCGTGGTCCTGGTGCACCACCAGGTCGCCCTCGCTGATCTCGGTGGCCTCGGCGATGAACTGGTCGGCCCGCTTGCGCCGCCGCGGCGGACGCGAGATGCGCTCGCCCAGCAGGTCCTGCTCGGCCACCACCGCCCAGCGCGTCAGGCTGCCGTTGGGGCGCGGATCGTCGGCAAGGAAGCCGCGCGGCAGCCCCAGCGTGATCAGCGCCGCGACGCCGACAGGCAGCTTGCCCGCCGCGCTCCAGTCCTCCACCGCCTCGGCCTGCACGCCATGCTCGCGCAGCAGCATGCCCAGCCGCTCGCGCGAGCCGCGCGTCCAGGCCGCCAGCACCAGCCGGCGGGGTTCCCCGGCCCAGCGCCCGGCCTGGGCCTTGAGCTGGTCGAACACCCCCGCGCCGGGGCCGGGTCCTTTTTGGGCGAAGACCGGGCCCGGCCTGCCGCCGCCATCCACCCCCACGGCTCCCTCGGGACGGGCAAAGGGGCTGAAGGCGAAGCATGGCGCGCGGGCCAGCAGCGCGTCCCACTCGCCCCGGTCGAGATAGAGCCGCGCCGGCGGCAGTGGACGATACGGCACCTCGCCCTCGCGGGCCGGCTGGCGGCGCGCCGCATAGTGGTCGGCGATCATTTCCAGGCGCGCTTCCAGCACTTCCCCGGCCTGCGGGTCGAGCGAACAGGAGGCGTCGGGAACGTAGTCGAGCAGCGTCTCCATGCTCTCGTGGAACAGCGCCACCCAGTGCTCCATGCCGGGATGACGGCGCCCCTCGGAGATCGAGAGATACAGCGGGTCGCTCGCCGCCGCCGGCCCGAAGGCCTCGCGCCAGCCGGTGCGGAAGCGGGCCACCGAGGCCTTGTCGAGAAACACCTCCGAGACCGGCCGCAGCGCCACCTTCTTGACCCGCCCGCCGCTGCGCTGGCTCGCCGGGTCGAAGCTCCGCAGCGAATCGAGCGTGTCGCCGAACAAATCCAGCCGCACCGGCTCGGGCAGGCCGGCGGGGAAGATGTCGATGATGCCGCCGCGCACCGCATACTCGCCCGGCTCCATCACAGTGCCGGCACGGCCGTAGCCGTTGGCTTCGAGAAAGCGCGTCAGGGCCTCGACGTCCAGCGTGACGCCCTCGGCCAGCGCGAAATCGGCGCCGCGAAACACGTGCCGCGGCGGCACACGCTGCACCAGCGCGTTCACCGTGGTCAGCACCACCCGCTCCGCCGCCGCGTTCTCCAGCAGCGTGCCCAGCGTGGCGATGCGCTCGCTCACCAGCTCCGGATTGGGCGAGACCCGGTCGTAGGGCAGGCAGTCCCACGCCGGGAACCGCAGCACCTCCACCCCCGGCGCGAAAAACACCAGCGCATCCGCCAGCGCCGCCATGCGCGCATCGTCGCGACAGACATGCACGATCGGCCCCGCTACCTCGCGCGCCCGCCGCGCCAGCAGCACCGCATCCCAGCCCTCCGGGGCCCCGTAAACCGGGGTCATGGGCGGGAGGCCCGGGAAGGAAGGAAGGCCAGGGGCTTCGCCCCTGGACCCCACCAGGGGTCGAGCGACCCCTGGACCC
>CALNAL010000202.1 GCA_937874445.1 uncultured Acetobacteraceae bacterium
CCTCGGCCTGCTTGCGGGCGAGGGCGGGGGGCTTGGGGGCGTCGGTCTTGGTCAGCACGACCAGGTAGGGCACGGCGGCCTTGTCGAACAGGTCCATCACCGCGCGGTCGTTGTCCTTGATCTCGACGCGGGCATCGAGCAGCAGTACCACGCGCTGCAGGGCGGGCCGACCGCGCAGGTAGTCGAACATCAGCCCCTGCCAGTCGGCCTTGATGTCGGCGCCGGCGCGCGCGTAGCCGTAGCCGGGCATGTCCACCAGGGTCAGCCGCTCGCCCAGCTCGAAGAAGTTGAGCTGGCGGGTGCGTCCGGGCTGGGAGGAGACGCGGGCAAGCGCGTTCTGCCCGGTCAGCGCGTTGATCAGCGACGACTTTCCGACGTTGGAGCGCCCGGCGAAGGCCACCTCCGGCCCCCGCGCCGGCGGCAGCTGGTCGAGCCGCTGGGCGGCGTGGAAGAACAGGCACGGCTGCGCGAACAGCAGCCGCCCGGCTTCCAACCGGGCGGCCTGCTGCGGATCGGGCGGAGGGGGGGCCGCGGGGCTCAGGAGCGGGCCATCCGCGGCTTGTCGAGGTGGGTGTGCCGCATGATCACCCACTGCTGGGCGAAGGTGAGGATGTTGTTGGTGGTCCAGTAGATCACCAGTCCGGCCGGGAAGTTGGCCAGCATGAAGGTGAAGATCACCGGCATCCACTGGAAGATCTTCGCCTGCATCGGGTCGGGCGGGGTCGGGTTGAGCTTCTGCTGGAAGTACATCGAGAAGCCCATGATCAGCGGCCACACGCCGAGATGCAGGAAGTGGGAGTACTCCGTCGGGTCGAAGGGCAGCAGCCCGAAGAGGTTGAAGATGTTGGTCGGATCGACCGCCGAGAGATCGTGGATCCAGCCGAAGAACGGCGCGTGCCGCATCTCGATGGTGGTGAAGATCACCTTATACAACGAGAAGAACACCGGGATCTGGACGAATATCGGCAGGCACCCGCTGGCGGGGTTGACCTTCTCCGCCTTGTAGAGGGCCATGGTGGCCTGCTGCATCTTCGCGGGATCGTCCTTGTACTGCTCGCGCAGCTCCTTCATTTTCGGCCCAAGGAGCTTCATTTTGCTCATCGAGCTGTACGACTTGTTCGCCAGCGGGAAGAACAGAAGCTTGATGAACACGGTGAAGAGGATGATCGCCACGCCGAAGTTGCCGATCAGCCCGTAGAGGAAATCGATCGCGTAGAAGATCGGCTTGGTGATGAAGAAGAACCACCCCCAGTCCACCGCATAGGAGAACAGCGGGATGTTCCCCTCCGTCTCGTAGCGGTTGAGCAGATGCACCTCCTTGGCGCCGGCAAAGGCGCGCAGGGTGGTCTCGGCCTCGGCTCCCGGGGCGACGGTCTGGGGCTGGTCGGCGAGGTAGTCCACCTGGTAGGCGTCGTGCCCGCCCTCGGAGATGTGGCGGAAGCTGCCGGTGGCGGGCGTCTTCTGGTCGGGCACCAGGGCGATCAGCCAGTATTTGTCGGTGATGCCGAGCCAGCCGCCGGTGGAATGGGCCTGGTAGGCGACCCCGCCCTTCTTCTCGCCGTCGGACTTGACGCTCTTGTAGGTCTGCTCCTTCAGCGTGCCGCCGAACACGCCGAGCGGGCCCTCGTGGAGGATGTAGTAGCCGAGCGTCTCGGGGGTGTAGTCGCGACGGATGCGCGACCACGGATAGAGCGTCACCGCCGCGCCGGAATCGTTCTTCACGGCCTGGTGGATGGTGAACATGTAGTTGGCGTCCACCCCGATCTGCAGGCTGAAGGTCAGGCCCTCGCCGTTGTCCCAGCTCAGCGTGGCGGTCTTGCCGGGGGCGACCTCGCCGGAACCGCTCCACAGCGTGTTGGAATCGGGCAGGCGGACCTTGGCATCGGGCGCGGCCGACCAGCCGAACTGGACGTAGTAGGGCTGGGCCTCCGAACGCGGCTCGAGGATGCGCTCCTCCGGGCTCTTGGGGTCCACGCTCTGGTGGTAGCCGCGCAGCACCACGTCGTCGAGGCGGGCACCGAGCAGGCTGATGGAACCGGAGAGACGGGCGCCGTCGATCTTCAGCCGCGGCACCTCGCGGGGCACGGCGGCGGTCGCGGCGGCCAGGTCGGCCGGCACACCGCTGGGGGCGGCCGCGGTGGTGCTTGCCGCGGGAGCCGAAGCCGCGGGAACGCTCTCGCTGCTCTGCTGAGCCTGATGCGGCGGCGCCGGCGGATGCGGTACGAAGAACTGGAATACCAGCACGATCAGAATGGAGGCGGCAATCGCCGTAATCAGGCGCTTCTGGTCCATCTAGTGTGCCTTCCGGCCCTCGACATGCGTTGCGGAAACGGGCGGCACCGGATCGAAGCCGCCCGCGTTCCAGGGATTGCAGCGCAGGATGCGCCACACCGCCAGCAGCGTACCGCGCACGGCCCCGTGGCGGGCAAGGGCCTCCAACGCATAGGCGCTGCAGTGCGGTTCAAAGCGACATTGCGACCCGATGACGGGGCGCAGGGTCCACTGATAGGCCACCACGAGGGCGGAGAGAAGCCGTGCCATCGGGCTCATCGCGCGGCCCCACCCTCTCCGAAGGGCGCTACACCGGCCCGTTCGAGAGCACGGCGCAGATCGTCGATCAGGGCCGGAAAGGCGCGGCGGCGGGTCGAGCCGCGGCCGATCAGCACCAGATCGCATCCGGCCACCGGCGCCTCGCGCAGCAGCAGGCGCGCGGCCTCCTTCAGCCGGCGGCGGGTGCGGTTGCGCACCACGGCATTGCCGACTTTCTTGGTGACCGTGAAGCCGAGACGCGCGGGGGCATCGTCATGCCGCTCCAGCGCCTGGAGCACCAGCCCGGCCACCGGGGCCTTCCGGCCGCGCTGGGCCACGCGCAGGAATTCCGCACGGCGCTTCAGGCGCTGTGGCGCCGGCGCCATGATCGGCCGATCAGGCCGAAAGGCGCTTGCGGCCCTTGGCACGACGCTCAGCCAGGACCTTGCGTCCGCTGACGGTGGCCATGCGAGCCCGGAAGCCGTGGCGGCGCTTGCGGACGAGCTTCGAGGGTTGATAGGTGCGCTTCACGACACTCTCCGAAATAATAAGTCCGGCCGGCAGCCGCCCCTGGGCGGCGCAAAAAGGAGCCCGGGGCCTGTTGGACAGGTCCCGGTGCAGGCGGCGGCTTATAGGGGCGGGCGCGAGGGGCGTCAACCGTCACGCGCGCAGGGGCGAGTCCCGGCCTGCGGTTTTCCCGCCCGGACAGGGGCAGGACTTCCCGCCCCGCCTTACCAAACCGTGACCCGCCGGCCCGCAGGCCCCGCTTGCAGTCCCTTCCGGCCGGTCGCATTCTCCTCTCGGGAGGGCATCATCATGGCCTGGGATCCATCAGTCTATCTGCAGTTTGCCGACGAACGCCTGCGCCCGGCGCTGGACCTGCTGGCACGCGTGCCGCTGTCCCAGCCGCGGCAGGTCATCGACCTCGGCTGCGGGGCCGGCAACGTCACCGCCCTCCTGCACAAGCGCTTCCCCCAGGCCGAGGTCTCCGGCGTGGACGGCTCGGCGACGATGCTGGAGAAGGCCCGGGCCGCCGCCCCCGGCTGCCGCTTCGTCGAGGCCGATATCGGCGCCTATGCGCCCCCCGTGCCGCCCGACCTGATCTACACCAATGCCGCGCTCCAGTGGCTGCCCGGCCACGAGTCGCTGTTCCCCGCCCTGTTCGCCCGCCTCGCGCCCGGCGGGGCGCTGGCCGTGCAGATGCCGAACATGACCTCCGCTCCCTATCGCGCCCTGCAGGTCGAGGTCGCCTCCGAGGGGCCCTGGGCGGCTCTGCTCGACGGCATCAAATCGGCCCTGCCCATCCTCTCGGCGGAACAATACTGGGACCTGCTGGCCCCGCAGGCGGCCGGCATCGACATGTGGGAAACCATCTACATGCACGCCCTGGCCGGCGAGGACGCGGTGGTGCGCTGGGCCTGCGGCACTTCGCTGCGCCCCTATCTCGCCGCCCTGCCGGAGGAGATGCGCCCCGCCTTCCTGGCCGCCTATCGCGCCCGCATCGACGCCGCCTATCCCCGCCGCCCCGACGGCGTGACCCTGCTGCCCTTCCGCCGCCTGTTCCTGATCGCCCGCCACAAGTAGGAGGGGCCTAGCTCCCTTCCAGGATCAGCACGACCCCGCCCACGATCGCCGCCAGACCCACCACGTCGGCCCGGCGCAGATGCTCGTGCAGGTAGAAGCGCGAGAACAGCAGCGTGAACACCAGCTCCACCTGGCCCAGCGCGCGCACCAGCGCGATCGAGGCCAGGGCATAGCCGGAAAACCAGCAGGCCGACCCGCAGGCCGAAAGCACCCCCACCTTCCCCCCGCTGCGCCAGGTCCGCAGCGCCAGGCGCAGCTGCTCCGGCTCGCGCCAGGCCATCCACGCC
>CALNAL010000203.1 GCA_937874445.1 uncultured Acetobacteraceae bacterium
CGCTCCACCTGCGCCGCCGCCCGCCTGGTGCTGGAGGCGGCGGTGGCCGCCGGGGCGCCGGCCGACATCATCGGCTGGATCGACGAGCCCACCCTCGACCTCTCCAATGCGCTGATGCGCCACCCGGCGATCAACCTGATCCTCGCGACCGGCGGGCCTGGGATGGTCAAGGCCGCCTATTCCTCGGGCAAGCCGGCGATCGGCGTGGGCGCGGGCAATGCGCCGGTGGTGATCGACGAATACGCCGACATCAAGCGCGCCGTCGCCTCCATCCTGATGTCCAAGACCTTCGACAACGGCATGATCTGCGCCTCCGAGCAGGCGCTGGTGGTGGTCGATGCGATCTACGACGCGGTGCGCGAGCGCCTGCGCGACCACGGCGGCTATACCCTCGCCCCCGACGAACTCGCGGCGGTGCGCCAGGCCGTCTTTCCCGACGGGCACCACGTCAACGCCGCCATCGTCGGCCAGCCGGCGGTGCGCATCGCCGAGATCGCCGGCGTGACCGTGCCGGGCACCACCAAGGTGCTGATCGGCGAGGTGGAGAGCGTCTCCGACGACGAGCCCTTCGCCCACGAGAAGCTCTCGCCCACCCTCGCCCTCTATCGCCGCCCCGATTTCGCGGCGGCGCTGGATGCGGCGGCGGGACTGGTGGCGCTGGGCGGCATCGGCCACACCTCGGTGCTCTACACCGACCAGGACGGCCACCCCGAGCGCGTCCAGGCCTTCGGGGCGCGCATGAAGACGGCGCGCATCCTCATCAACATGCCCTCCTCGCACGGCGGCATCGGCGACCTCTACAACTTCAAGATGGCCCCCTCGCTGACCCTCGGCTGCGGCTCGTGGGGCGGCAACTCGATCTCCGAGAACGTCGGGCCGAAGCACCTCATCAATCGCAAGGTGGTGGCGAAGCGCGTGGAAAACATGCTCTGGCACAAGCTGCCCAGGTCCATCTACTTCCGCCGCGGCGCGCTGGCCGAGGCGGTCAAGGACCTGGCCGGCAAGCGGCGCGCGCTGATCGTCACCGACCGCTTCCTCTTCCAGAACCATCACACCGCCCCGGTGATCGAGCTGCTCAAGCAGGAGGGGCTCGAGGTCGCGGTGTTCCCCGACGTCGAGGCCGACCCCACCCTGGCGGTGGTGACCAAGGGGGTGGAGCGGGCCCGCGCCTTCCAGCCCGACCTGATCGTCGCCTTCGGCGGCGGCTCGGCGATGGACGCGGCCAAGCTGGTCTGGGTGATGTACGAGCACCCGGAGGTCCACTTCCAGGAACTCGCGCTGCGCTTCATGGACATCCGCAAGCGCGTCTACAAATTCCCCACCATGGGCAGCAAGGCCGAGCTGGTGGCCATCGCCACCACATCCGGCACCGGATCGGAGGTCACGCCCTTCGCGGTGGTGACCGACGATGCCACCGGCATGAAATATCCGCTGGCCGACTACGCGCTCACCCCCACCATGGCGGTGGTCGATGCCAATTTCGTCATGCACATGCCCAAGGCGCTGACGGCCTTCGGCGGCATCGACGCCGTGACCCATGGGCTGGAAGCCTATGTCTCGGTGATGGCCAACGAGTTCTCCGACGGCCAGGCGCTACAGGCGCTCAAGCTGCTGAAGGAGTATCTCCCCGCGGCCTATGCCGCCGGGGCGGCCGACCCGGTGGCGCGCGAGAAGGTGCACAACGGCGCCTGCATCGCCGGCATCGCCTTCGCCAACGCCTTCCTCGGCGTGTGCCACTCGATGGCCCACAAGCTCGGCGCCGCCTTCCACATCCCCCACGGGCTGGCCAATGCGCTGCTGATCTCCAACGTCATCCGCTACAACGCCAACAACAACCCCACCAAGCAGACCGCCTTCTCGCAGTACGACCGCCCCAAGGCGCGGGCACGCTACGGCGAGATCGCCCTCCATCTCCAGCTCGGCGGGGCGCGCACGCAGGAGCGGGTGGACAACCTCGTGGCCTGGGTGGAGGGGCTGAAGGCCGAACTCGGCATTCCCGCCTCGATCCGCGAGGCCGGGGTGGACGAGGCGCGCTTCCTCGCCGAGGTCGATCGCATCGCCCTCGAGGCGTTCGACGACCAGTGCACCGGCGCCAATCCGCGCTTTCCGCTGATCGGCGAACTCAAGCAGATCCTGCTCGACAGCTACTACGGCCGGGCCTTCGTCGAGACCAGCAATCTCGACGCGGCGGCCGCCCAATCCAGCCGGACGTCATCGGAGGCCGCCTAGAGCGTTTTCCGTTCGCCCCGGCTCACGGAAAATGCTCTAGCTCTTTGTTTCTTCGAGCAGATTCACGCGACTCGGCGAGTCCGCCGGATCGCGATCTGCTCTAGGCTGGAGCCGGGGCCGGCGGGTGCGCACACGCCCGCCGGCATCCCTTCCGAGTTGTTTGGGGGGCGTTATTTTCGCGGGACGGCGAGCCGGCGGGCATCGACCATCGCCCGGGCCCGGTCGAGGAGGGAGCCCGAGCGCTCGCCGTGGGCGGTGGCGATGAGCGTGCAGAGCATGTCGCCGATCAGCAGCTGCGCCAGCCGCCCCATGTGCGAGCCGCCCCTGTGCGAGGAGAGGGCGATCTGCGTCGGCCGCGCGCCGTACTGCAGCACGATGCCGCAGGCCCGCCCGAGCGGGGAGGCGGGCTCGTGGGTGATGCAGAGAGTGTGCGCCCCGCCCGCGCCGGCGCGTTCCATGGCCGCGACCACCGCCTCGGTGCGCCCGGTGTGGCTGATCGCCAGGGCGACGTCGCCGGCGGCCAGCGTGGCGGAGGAGATCGCCAGCGTGTCGATGTCGGAGATCGCGGTGGCGACGATGGCGAGCTTGCGGAACTCGTGGGCCAGGCTCTGCGCCACCGCGGCGCTGTTGCCCACGCCATAGATGTCGAGGCGCGGGGTGGCGGCGATGTGGCGGGCGGCGGCGTCGAGGGCGGCGGCATCGAGCAGGGCCGCCGTGTCGGCCAGGCTTTGCCGCGCCGCCTGCGCCAGGCGCTCGCACACCTCGGCGGCACCGCCGGCCGGGCCGGGGCGGGGGGGGGG
>CALNAL010000204.1 GCA_937874445.1 uncultured Acetobacteraceae bacterium
CTGAAGCCTTGTTCTCCCCCGCCGCCGCCACTTTCCCCCGTCAAACTTGCCTGACCCAGGCCGCGCATACCTGTGCCCATAACGTTCCGTATTCGTAACATATAGGTGCAGGAGCAAGGCTCCTGCCGGGTCCGGGCAGAGCCCGGCGGGGTTCGGGGCAGCGCCCCGGCCGGCGGCACGCCGGCACGTCGCACGCAGGCGCGCGCCGGGAGCCGGCACGTCGCCGCCTTCTCTCCCGAGAAAAAGCCTTCCTTCAGTGCCCCGCCGACGCGCAGGCGAAATCGGGCGCGGCGAGTCCGGAAGCCTGGAGCTGGGCGCCGAGCGCGGCCTTGAGGCGCTCGAGTCCGGCGGCGGTGGGCGATTCGGCGCGGGCCACCAGCACGGCCTGGGTATTGGAGGCGCGCAGCAGCCACCATCCGTCGGCGGTTTTCACCCGCACCCCGTCGATGTCGTTGACCTCCGCCCCTGTCGCCTTCAGCCGGGCCGTGACCTCGGAGATCACCGCGAACTTGCGGTCCTCGGCGCAGTCGAAGCGCAGCTCCGGGGTATTGAGCACCTGCGGCAGGGCGGCCCGCACTGCGGAGAGCGGGGTGGGCATGCGCGCCACGATGCCGAGCAGGCGCACCGCGGCATAGAGCGCGTCGTCGAAGCCGAACCAGTGGTCGTGGAAGAACACGTGTCCCGACATCTCACCGGCGAGCGGCGAGCCGGTCTCGGCCATCTTCGCCTTGATGAGCGAGTGGCCGGTCTTGAACATCAGCGGCTTGCCGCCGGCGCGGGCGATCTCGTCGAACAGCACCTGGCTGCCCTTGACCTCGGAGATGATGGTCGCGCCGGGATGGGTCTTCAGCACGTCGCGGGCGAAAATGATGAGGAACTGGTCGCCGAACAGGATGGTCCCCTGGTCGTCCACCACGCCGATGCGGTCGGCATCCCCGTCGAAGGCGATGCCGAGGTCGGCCCGCCGCGCGCGCACCTCGTCCACCAGCGCCTGGAGGTTGGCGGGGATGGTCGGGTCGGGATGGTGGTTGGGGAAGTGCCCGTCCACCTCGCGGAACAGCAGCGTGTGCTCGCCGGGCAGGCGCTTGAGCAGGCGGGGCAGGATGTCGCCGGCCGCGCCGTTGCCGTTGTCCCACACCACGCGCAGCTTGCGCGCGCCGCCGTCCCAGTCGGCCACGATGCGGTCGATGTAGTCCTGCGAGACATCGCGCGTGAAGGCGTTGCCGAGCGTCTCGGGCACCACGTCGCCGGCGGCGGCGGCGAGGGCGCCGATGCGGGCGATATCGGGGCCGAAGAAGGGCTTGCCCTGGAGCATCAGCTTGAAGCCGTTGTAGTCGGCGGGGTTGTGGCTGCCGGTAATCATCACCGCCCCGCCGGTCTTGAGCGTGGTGGCGGCGAAGTAGAGCTGCGGGGTGGGCCCCCGGCCGATGCGGATCACCGTCAGCCCGCAGGCCAGCAGCCCCTTGACCAGCGCCTCCTCCAGCATCGGCGAGGAGAGCCGGCCGTCGTAGCCCACCGCAACCTCGCGCTCTCCCGCGCGGGCCACCACCGAGCCGAAGCAGCGGCCGATGGCGTAGGCATCCTCTGCATGCAGCGTTTTGCCGACGATGCCGCGGATGTCGTACTCGCGCAGGACGGAGGGATGGAAACGGTGGCAGAATGCCATATCGGCCTCTTTCGTCATCAATCAGGCGGCGACGTAGTTCTTGAGGAAGGCGCTGACGGCGGGGGCGAGGTCGGGACGCTTGAGCGCGAAGGCGATCTGCGCCTCCAGGAAGCCCACCTTGCTGCCGCAGTCGAAGCGGTGGCCCTCGTAGCGCAGGCCGTGGAAGGGCATGCGTCCGATCAGGCGGGCCATCGCATCGGTCAGCTGCACCTCGTTGCCGGCGCCGCGGTCCATGCGCGCGAGTTCGGCGATCACCTCCGGGCGCATCACGTAGCGGCCGATGATGGAAAGGTTGGAGGGGGCCACCTCGGGCCTGGGCTTCTCCACCAGGCCCTTGACCGCGACCAGCTTGCCGTCGTCGGAGGCGATGTCGAGGATGCCGTAGCTGGAGGTCTTCTCGTGCGGCACTTCCGTCACCGCCACGACGCAGCCGCCGGTCTGGTCATAGACATCGGCCAGCTGCTTGAGGCAGGGGGTCTGGGAGAGCACCAGGTCGTCGGGCAGGAGGATGGCGAAGGGGTCCTCGCCGATGAAGGCGCGGGCGCACCAGATGGCGTGGCCCAACCCCAGCGGCACCTGCTGGCGCACCTCGACGAAGGCGCCGGGTGGCAGGGAAGCCTCGTGCAGCAGCTTGAGTTCGGCGTCCTTGTGGCGCTCGCGCAGCATCGCCTCCAGCTCGAAGGCGATGTCGAAATGCTCGACCAGCGCGGTCTTGCCGCGGCCGGTGACGAGGCAGAACTGCTCGATTCCCGCCGCCCGCGCCTCGTCCACCGCGTACTGGATCAGCGGCTTGTCCACCACCGGCAGCATTTCCTTCGGCATGGCCTTGGTGGCTGGAAGGAAGCGGGTGCCCAGTCCCGCCACCGGCAGGACGGCCTTGCGCAACGGCTTAATCACGATCTCATTCCTCAGATCCACACGCGATGCCGCAAAGCAGCATGATGACAGGGCCGAAATAAGGCAATTTCGCGGAAAAGGCCGGCTGACCTATCCCAGAAGCGTGTCGCGGGCCTGGTTGATGCGCGCGGCCAGCCAGTCCGAGCCGCCCGAATCGGGGTGGGCGGTGCGCATCAGGCGATGATAGGCCGCCTGGATCTCCTCGCGGCTGGCTCCGGGGTGCAGGCCGAGCACCTCGTAGGCCTCGGCGGCGCTCATGCCGCCTGACGCGGGCGCAGGACGGCGGAAACCGCGCGGGGCGGCCCGGGAGTGGCCGCGCAGCTCGCCCGACCAGCTCCACAGCAGCGGCGCCATGAAGATCAGCGCCCCCAGCCCCGCCGGCCCCTTGGTGAACAGCAGCAGCACCGCCAGCAGCAGCCCGCCGATCGCCGCGACCCAGGTGCCGAACTGCTTGATGGTGCGCACCTGCGCCTTCGAGAACGCCCCCAGCGCTGCCATCACCACCAGCAGCGCCAACAGGCCGAGAACGAAAAACACCATCGCCTCAGGCTCCCACAGCGCCCGTGCCCGCGCTCCCTCGGGGCGGATGGCTCTGCAAGGCCGCCAGGGCGCTGACGTTGACGATGCCATGCGCCGTCACCGAGGGGGGCATCACGTAGACCGGCTTGGACATGCCCAGCAGCACCGGCCCCACCTGCATCCCCCCCGCCGCCGCGCGCAGCAGCTCGAAGGCGATGTTGGCGGCATCCAGCCCCGGCATGATGAGCAGATTGGCCGCGCCCTGCAGCGGGCTTTCCGGCACCATCCGCCGCCGCACCACCTCCGAGAGCGCCGCGTCGGGATGCATCTCGCCGTCGATCTCCAGCTCCGGGGCCTGCACGCGCAGCACCTCCAGGGCCTTGCGCATGCGCTTGGCCGAGGGCCAGTACGACGAGCCGAAGGAGGAATGCGAGACCAGCGCCACCTTCGGGTGCAGCCCGAAGCTCGCCACCGCGTCGGCGGCCAGCCGGGTCATTTCCACCAGCTCGTCCACGTCGGGCTCGGGGTTCATGTGGGTGTCGCAGACGAACACCGCGCCCCCGTCCACGATGGCGCAGGAGAGCGCGTAGATGCGCGTCACGTCGGGGTGGCGGGGAATGATCTGCATGACGTAGTGCAGGTTGCGCCACCAGTCGCCCGAGCCGCCGCAGATCGCCGCGTCGGCCAGCCCCGCCTGCAGCAGCATCGCGGCCACCACCGTGGGGCGGGTGCGCATGCGCCGGATCGCCCCCTCCATCGGCACGCCCTTGCGCGCCACCAGCGCCTGGTAGCGCCCCACCAGCGGCGCGAACACCGCCTCGTCCACCGCCGGGTCGAGCAGACGCACGCTTTCCTCGAGGTCGATGCGCAGGCCGCTCTCACGCACGCGCTGCTCGATGACGCCGCGCCGGCCGATCAGGATGGGGCGGGCCATGTCCTCGTCCACCAGGGTCTGCACCGCGCGCAGCACCCGCGGGTCCTCGCCCTCGGCATAGACCACGCGCGGGGGGAAGAGGCGGGCGCGCTCGAACAGCGGGCAGAGCATCTGTCCCGAACGCAGCGCGTGCTGGCCGACCGCGCGGTGGTAGGCCGGGGCGTCGGCCCCCGGGCGGCGGGCCAGGCCGGACTCGGCCGCCGCCCGCGCCACCGCCGAGGCCACCTCGCGGATCAGCCGCGGGTCGTAGCGGCGCGGCAGGATGTATTCGGGGCCGAACGCCGGCGCCTCGCCGTAGGCCGCCGCCACCGCCGGGCTGGGCTCGGCACGCGCCAGGGCGGCGATGGCCTCCACCGCCGCGAGCAGCATCGCGCGGTCGATCGCCCGCGCCCCCACGTCGAGCGCGCCGCGCAGCAGGAAGGGCAGGCAGAGCGAGGGAATCACCTGATTGGCATAGTCGGTGCGGCTGGTGGCGACGATGGCGTCGGGACGCACCGCGCGCACCGCCTCCGGCAGGATTTCCGGCTCGGGCGTGGTGAGCGCCAGGATCAACGGCTTCTCGGCGAAACGGTTGAGCCACTCCGGCTTGAGCACCCGCGGCGCCGACAGGCCGAGGAAGATGTCGGCCCCCTCCAGCGCCGCGCCAAGCTCGGGCAGGTCCGGGTCGTCGGGAGACGTGATGGTGACCTGGGCGCGGGGCAGCCCCATCGCCTCCAGCAGGTCCAGGCAGGCGGGCATCGCCGGGTCGGCGCCGGTGGAAACCACGACCCGCACCGCCTCCAGCTTTTTCTCCTGCAGCAGCAGCGCGTTGCGCACCGCCGCCGCCACCGCCACCGCCAGCCCGTGGCGGCTGCCGTGCAGCACCGGAACCGAAAGCCGGGCCGTCAGCTCCTGCTCGATGGCGAGACAGCCGGGGGTGGCGATGTCCTCCAGGTCGATGGCGCCGAAGCCGGGCGCCAGCGCCGCCACCACCGCCGCGAAGCGCACGGGGTCGGGCTCGTCGAGTTCGAGGTCGAAGGCGTCGAGGCCGGCGAGCTTGCGCAGCAGCACCGCCCGCCCCTCCTCCACCGGCTTGGCCGCCAGCGCCCCCACCGCGCCCAGGCCCGGCAC
>CALNAL010000205.1 GCA_937874445.1 uncultured Acetobacteraceae bacterium
GAGCGGGGCGGAAACCCGTGCCCTGCTCGCCAACCGCAATCTCCTGGTGCTCGCCGCGGCGGGGTTCGGGGCGATGTGGGCCACCTGGGGGTTCACCTTCTGGGCCAACGCCCTGATGATCCGCGGCTACCACCTCACGTCCCTGCAGGCCGGCGGAATCGTCTCGCTGTTCGGCCTCGGCGCGGTGCTCTCCAAGCCTCTCGTCGGGCTGCTCTCCGACGCCCTCGGGGGAAACCGCAAGAAGCCCCTCGTCATCCTCTGCTTTCTCGGGCTTGCCGTCGCGCTGACCGTGTTCGGCCAGCTCGACTCGCTCGGCGCCTTCCGCATCGCGGCCCCGTTCCTCGGGGTGTTCGCCTTCGTCTATACGCCGCTGATGGCCGCCCTGGTGGGAGAGGCCGCCGGAATCGGGCGCTCCGCCGCCGCCACCGGGTTGACCAACGCCGTCTGGCAGCTCGGCTCCGTCATCGTGCCGTCCGTCATCGGCGTGCTCTACCAGGCGACCGCCTCCTTCACCGTCGCCTTCGCCGCCCTCGCCGTGGGGCCGCTGCTCGCCGCACTCTGCATGCTCGCCGCCCGCGAGACCCGCGGGTAAGGTAAGGCAAAACAAGGCAAGGTGTTCTCCTTTCGGGAAAGGAGAACCAGGAAAGCTTTATTCGTTAAGGGCTCCGCGCCTGTATCAGACGCGGAGCCCAACGAACAAAAGTCCTTTTGCTTCTTTTCCTTCAGGAAAAGAAGACCTTACCTTCCCTTTCCTTCCCCGGCCGTATCCCCGCTCCCGCAATCAGGGCGCGCCGAGGGCGCGGGCCATGACGGTGTCGGAGGTGAACTGGCCGATCACGCCGTCGAGGCAGCGGTTGACGGTCTTGGCCAGATCCTCCGGTTCCGGCCAGGCGAGCTGGCCGTCCTTGCAGGTAGCCTGGTAGGTGCCGCTGCGCTCGCCGCTCGGCGTGGTCAGATGGACCTTCAGCGCGGCCGAGGCGACCATGTTCCAGGTCGAGCCGATGCTGCCGTTGGTGGTGAGGGTCAGGCTGACCTGGCCGTCCAGCTTGTCGGCGGCATCCCTCTGCACCTGCCAGCCGGCGGCGCGGAACTCGCTGATCAGCGCGTCGCGCACGGCGATGCCGGGCGGCGGCACGGCATAGACCGCGTTGGCGGGCCGGCTGGCGGTCAGGCCGGCCCGCTCGCCGATCCAGCCGGAAGTCTTGCCGCTCGGGCGCTGCTCGTCGAACAGCGCGATGGAGATGCTGCCCGGCGGCGTCTGGGCCAGGGCGCTGCTGCCCGGCGTGGGCACATGGGGGGGAAGGGTGACGAAAAGATCGCTGCCACTCGAGCAGGCTGCCAGCAGGCCGGCCAGCACGATGGGCGCGAAGGGAAAACGCATCGGGATCTCCTGCGATATTCTCTCTTGCAGGCGCGCAGTGTGTCACGACCGTCTCGCGGCGGCAAACCTCCGCGCCCCGGGCGCGTATCGCCGTTCGGATTGTTCCTCAAGCTCCGCGCGTGTGGCGGGCACGGCGCTTGAGGAATGAAGTTTTCCTGGTTCCTCTTTCTCGCAGGAAGCCCCCCTTCCTTGCCCTGCCCTTGCCCTGCCAAACGGCGGCCCGACCTGCTATGGTGCGCCCCAACGTTCGCGACTCGACCCCTGGGGTATCCATGCTGACCCGTCGTCTGATGCTTGCTGCCGGCGCCACCCTGGCGAGCGCCGCCGTTGCCATCCGCGCCCAGGCCGCGCAGCCCGTCCCCGACCGGACCAGCACGCCCGCCGAGGAGGAGAGCTTCCGCCGCTACCTCGACGGGGTGCGTGCCGAGGCGCGCCGACGGGGCATCTCGCCCGCCGTGCTCGACCGCGCGCTGGCCCCCATCCGCATCAACTGGAAGGTGATCTACTACGACCGCCACCAGCCCGAGGCGGGCGCGCACAAGCTCACCTGGGAGCAGTACCGCGCGCGCATCGTCAACGACGGGCGCATCGCCCGCGGCCGCGAGCAGCTGGCCCGCCACCGCGCCCTGCTCGAGCGGGTGCAGACCCGCTACGGCGTGCCGCCGGGGATCATCATCGGCCTGTGGGGGCTGGAATCCGACTACGGCCAGGCCATGGGCCATTTCAACGTGGTGGAGGCGGTGGCCACCCTGGCCTGGGAGGGCCGGCGCGGCACCTACTTCCGCAAGCAGCTGATGGACTGCCTGACCATCCTCCAGCGCGGCGACATCCGGCCGGAGCAGATGATGGGCAGCTGGGCCGGCGCCATGGGCCAGACCCAGTTCATGCCCGACTGCTTCCTGCAGTACGCGGTGGATTTCGACGGCGACGGCCGGCGCGACCTGTGGACCAGCTTCGCCGACGTGTTCGCCTCCACCGCCAACAACCTGGCCGCCGAGGGCTGGAAGGCCACGCAGTACTGGGGCGGGGCGGTCCGTCTGCCGGTCAGCTTCTCCCCCGAGCTGATCGGCCGCGGGGTGCGCCGCCCGGCCGGCGAATGGGCCCGGATGGGCGTGGTTTCGGCCAGTGGCCGGGCGGTGCTGCCGGAGGCCGTCGCGGCCTCGGTGGTGCGGCCCGGAGAGCCCGGCGGGGAGGCATTCCTCGTCTCGGCCACCAACTTCCGCTCGCTGCGCGCCTACAACCCTTCCGACTACTACGCCCTCTGCATCGGCCTGCTGGCCGACCGGATCGCCGCATGAGGGCCGCCGCGGCCGTCGCGGCCCTGCTCGGCGCGCTGGCGCTGACGGGCTGCCAATCCAGCCGGCCCACCTCCGGCACCTACACCTATACGGTGGGCGGCCCCTACCAGCTCGGCGGCATCTGGCGCTATCCGCACGAGGAATTCTCCTACTCCGAGACCGGCCTCGCCTCCGTCATCACCCGCCGCTCCGGCCCCACCGCCGACGCCGAGACCTACGACCCCACCGCCCTGATGGCCCAGCACCGCACCCTGCAGCTGCCGGCGATCGTCCGGGTCACCAACCTCGAGAACGGCCGCTCGGTGCTGGTGCGCCTCAACGACCGCGGCCCGGAAGACCCGCACCGGCTGATCGCGGTCAGCCCGCGCGTCGCCGACCTGCTGGGAGCCGGCCGCGCGCCGTTCCGCGTGCGCGTGGTGCTCCAGGAGGCGGAAAGCCGCCAGCTCTCCGGCGGGCAGATCGAGACCGGCCACCTCAAGGTGGATACCGCCCCCGTGGCCGCGGTGCAGTCCGAGAACCTGGCCCCCCCGCCGGGCGAACACGCCTCCTCGCGCGGCCATGTCGTGCCGGCCGAGGCCCCGGTGGCGCCGGTCATGGCGGCGCCGGCAGCGGTCAGCGTGCCGCTGCGCCTGCCCGAGCAGGTCACCCAGGGCCGCCCCGATCCCGGCATGCTGTACATCGAGCTGGGGCGCTTCACTTTTCCGCAATATGCCATGGAGATGGCCGCGCGGCTGGGATCGCTGGGGGCCCAGGCCTCCTTCGATCCGCTGGCCACCGACAAAGCCACCTACCGTGTGCGCATTGGTCCTCTGCGCGACCAGGCCTCGGCCGAAGCCACGCTGGACCGGGCCTTGCGCGAAGGCGTATCTGACGCCCGTATCGTCGTGGACGATGACTGATCTGGATCTCCCCAGCGCGGGAAGGAGCTGCCACCTGATGCTCAGCCGCCGTATCCTGTTGGCGGGTGCCGCCGTATTTCCTGTCCTGGCCTCCTTTGGGTCGGCAACCGCCCAGCAGGCCCGCCG
>CALNAL010000206.1 GCA_937874445.1 uncultured Acetobacteraceae bacterium
CGGGAGCGGCCCTTGGCCAGGGGCGGATTCTGCCGCCCGGCGCCCATCCCCAGCACCTGGGCGCCCGCGGCCACGGCGGCGCGGGCGCCGGCGGCGCGGTCCGCCGCCACCCAAGTCGGCGCGGCCTCGGCCAGCAGCAGCGCTTCGTCGCCCACGCGCGTTGCGGTATCGCCCGCTACGACCCGGTGGGGGCCACGCTCCTGCCCGCCATGCCCCCGGGTGAGAAAGGCGACGCGGCGCGGCGCCAGGCGGGTCGCCAGATCAAGGGCCAGGGTGGTCTTGCCAGCCCCGCCGGCGGTGGCGTTGCCGCAGCAGATCACCGGCACCGGGGCGTGCCAGCCCTGGCGAGCCATCCGGCGCGCGGTCAGGCCGGCGGTCAGCCACCCCAGCGGGGCCAGCAGGGCTGCCGCCAGCCCGCCACTCTGCCAGAATTCAGGGGCGCGCATCGGCCAGCTCCAGCAACCGGGCCGCGACCTGGGCCGGCAGAGCGGCCGTGCGGGCTGCCGCCACCCGCCCTGCCTCGCCGGCCGCCGCCGCCGCCCGTGGGTCAGTCAGCATGGCTTCGACCCACGCCGTCAGCGCGGCTACGTCCGCCACCTCGGTCAGAGCCCCGGCTTCGTGCAGGGCTGCCACGGGCTCGCGGAAATTGCCGGTATGGGGCCCTACCGCCACCGGTCGTCCCAGCCGCGCGGGTTCCAGCGGATTCTGTCCCCCTTGCCCGGTGAGGCTCTTGCCGACGAACACTGCCTGGGCGAGACGACAGTACAGGCCCATCTCGCCCATGGTGTCGCCCAGCCACAGTCCTCCACCGGCCGGCGGATCCGCGCCGAGTGCGCGACGGGTCGCGCCGAGCTCGGCGGCCAGCATCGCCCCGCGCTCGGGGTGGCGCGGCACAATGATGGTCAGCAGCCCCGGCAGGCGGGCGGCGAGCGAGGCATGTACCACCGCGGCAATCGCTTCCTCGCCGGGGTGCGTGCTGGCAGCCAGCCAGACCGGACGGGCGCCGATCAGATTTTGCAGCCGTGCCAGGGTTTCGAGGTCGACGGGGAGTTCGGGGGCGGCAAATTTCAGATTCCCCGGTGCGCTGACCTGCTGCGCCCCCAGCGCCGCCAGCCGTCCGGCATCACCGGCAGATTGCGCCTGGACCAGACGGAAGGCTCCGAGCAGTTCGCGCGCCAACCCCGGTGCCCAGCGCCAGTGAGCGAAGCTGTGTGGCGAAAGGCGGGCGTTGATCAGCATCATCGGCACACCGCGGCGGCGGCAGGCCTCGATCGTGTTGGGCCAGATCTCGTTTTCGACGAACCCGGCGGCATCGGGACGCCAGCGATCGAGAAAACGCGCCACCCAGGCCGGCACGTCGAGTGGCACGAAGCGATGGAACACCCGCCCCTCCAGCCCCAGCTCCGCCAGCCGTCGTGCCAGCAGCCCTGCCGAGGTGACAGTGCCGGTCGTCATCAGCACGAAAGCCCCGTCCGCCGCCAATGCCGAAAGTACTGGCAGCACGGAGATCGTTTCCCCCACGCTGGCTGCGTGCAGCCAGATCAGCCGCCCCTCGGGGCGCGGCGAGGCGTCAAGGCCCCGGCGCTCGGGCAGGCGAGTAGCGATCTCGCGTCCGCTACGCAGGCGGCGCCGTAGCATCCATCGCAGGCCCGGGGCTGCGCAGGTCGTGGCTGCGGCGTAGAGGGAAAGGCTCAGGGACACAGCCGGTCGGCCTCCTCGAGAACGGCGGTCAAGGCGAGGGCGATGGCGGGCAGGGCTGCCTCCGCCCCGTCCCGGGTCACCGCGATGGGCGCGCCGCAGACGATCACTCCCCGCCCGAACGGCAGGGGCAGCACCATGCGGTCCCAGCTGCGCAGGGTAATGCGGTGTGCGCATTGCGCCGAGCATGGCACCACCGGTGCCCCTGAGAGCGCGGCAAGCTGTGCCACTCCCGCGGCGGCTACGCGCCGCGGTCCGCGCGGGCCATCCGGCGTGATGGCCACATGGTCCCCTTCCTCCAACCGGGCCAGCAACGCCCTCAGTCCAGCTGCCCCGCCCCGCTCGCGTCCGCCATGCGCGGAGGAGCCATGGACCGGCAGCAAGTGGAAGCAGCGGATGATCTCGCCGATGAAGCGCCCGTCGCGGTGGCGACTGACCAGCACGAAGGCGCGAGCCTTTCGCCCCGAAGCGCGCCAGACGCGCAGCCACATCGCGGGGATCATCGGCAGGCGCTCATGCCAGAACGCCGTGATGACGGGACGACGGGCTACCGTGGCATCGAGATGCTTTTGCCCTTCGACGTGCCAGCGGGTGGTGCCCAGGGCAAACCTCAGGTAGCCGCCGAGCAGGGCGGCGAGGCCGGCCTGAACGCGGGGATGGCGGATCAGGGTCTTCAGCATTGCGGCGACAACCAACCCAGGCGCATGGGCGGGGCGGTAGCACGCAGGCTCCGGCGCGTCCATTCCGTCGTGCGCGCGCCAGCTCCGCAACGGGGCGCGAACGGCACGGGGATTTTTGGATTTCAGGGCGCCTGCGAGGGGGTGATCGTTGCCTGAACGAGCAACCGATTCTGTGCTCGATGCACGGCCGCAAATCATTTCGGAATCAAAGTGTTTCTTAAGCGCTTCCATTCCGTGCCCATAAGGGACCTTTCATCGGAACCTATTTGAAGTTGTTTAAAGTGAATTATATTCACCCATAGGTTGTACAATGATAGGCGCTCGTGCTCCGGGGTGTGGTCCAGAACGCCAGGCGAGGGGCCGTTCTGGTTCGAAGGGCAGGATCGGGTTGCGGCATGCCCACGACGTTTGACGATGCCTCCCGATGATCGGCGCGGGAGCTGCCCTGGCAGCCGGCTCGGCACACTTACTGGGTGAGGACGGTGCCAGCCGGGAGGGGGCGCTCCCGGCAACCGCCCATTTTGAGAAATTTTCCGAGTTCACGAAAAAAGTCCGCCACGCGACGCAAATCTGGCGGATTCCTGCAGCAAAGGTTTTAACGTATTGAAAAAGATGGTGGAGCCGAGGGGAGTCGAACCCCTGACCTCCTGAATGCCATTCAGGCGCTCTCCCAACTGAGCTACGGCCCCACATCGCTGGGCAACCGGGGTTGGGTCCCGGCGCGAGGCCGGCATATAGACGCCGGAGGGCCGACCGATCAAGGCCCTGAATCGCGGAAAGTCAGATTTCTGTGGAAATGGTGGAACATGCCTGAGTGGCGTCCAGCGGATGAGAGCGAGGCACTGGGGGCTGAGGCCGTGCTGCTGGAGTGGCTGGCCGCCGTGGATGGGAGGCTGCTCAATGGTCCCGACGCCCTGCGCGCCTGGGCCCGCACCGATCGTCGTGCCTTCCGCGCTGCCTTTGCCCGCTTTGCCTCTTTGCCGCCGGATCGCCCGGACCTGCTGGATGCCGCCGCAGCCTGGCTGCTGGGCGGGGAGGTGCGCCCGGACCTGCCGGTGGCCTGGCTCGGCGTTTCTGGTGACCCGGCCCTGCTTGCCTTGGCCGCTATCGGCGGGCGTTGCGACCTCGCCTCTCCTCGCCGCTTTGCCGCCCTGCCAGATTGGCCTGAACCGGCCCGCAGGCCGGACGCCTCGCAGGCTTGACGCGCGTCAGTTCTGCCGCGCGGCGAGTTCGGCGCGGATTGCGGCCACCAGGGCGGGGTTGGCGCGCCGCAGTTGCCCCGCCCGCCGGGCTGCTGCCACACCGGGCTGCGGGTTCATTTCCCATGCTTCGAGGAACC
>CALNAL010000207.1 GCA_937874445.1 uncultured Acetobacteraceae bacterium
CAATGCCGCAATGGAAGGAGGACGGCGATGAAGCTGCACGCGCTCCCCGCCGCCGCCCCCACCGTTGCCCCCACGGTCGCACCTGGGGCCGACGCGCTTCAGCCCACCGGCCAGACCGCCGCGGAAGGCTTGCCCGCCATGGAAGGTTTGGCCGCGACGGGCGTGGGCAAGACCTACCGCAAGCGCCCGGTGGTGCGGAACGTCTCGCTGCGGGTGTGCCGCGGCGAGGCGGTGGGGCTGCTCGGCCCCAACGGCGCGGGCAAGACCACGACCTTCTACATGATCGTCGGGCTGATCCGCCCGGAGACCGGTACCATCAGCCTCGACGGGCAGGATATCACCCCGCTGCCGATGTATCGCCGGGCCCGTCTGGGCATCGGCTACCTGCCGCAGGAGGCCAGCGTGTTCCGCGGGCTGAACGTGGAGCAGAACATCAAGGCGGCGCTGGAGGTGGTGGAGCCCGACTCCGACCGCCGCGCGCAGCTGTGCGACGAGCTGCTGGCCGAGTTCGGCATCGGCCATCTGCGGCGCACCCCGGCGCTGGCGCTTTCGGGCGGTGAGCGGCGGCGGCTGGAGATCGCGCGCGCGCTGGCCACCCAGCCCGGCTACATCCTGCTCGACGAGCCGCTGGCGGGCATCGACCCCATCGCGGTGGGCGAGATCCGCGACCTGGTGGGCCACCTCAAGGACCGCGGCATCGGCGTGCTGATCACCGACCACAACGTGCGCGAGACCCTGGAGATCATCGACCGGGCCTACATCATGCACGACGGGCAGCTGCTGATGCAGGGACGCCCCGAGGAGGTGGTGGCGCACGAGGACGTCCGGCGGGTCTATCTGGGCGAGAAGTTCAGCCTGTAGGGTTTGCCGCCGGCCGTGCGGCAGCACGGTTTTTATTGCCAACCGTGCGGCAGCACGGTTTTTGCGAGCCAGCCGGGCGCGAGCACGGTTTTTGCCCCCAGCCGGGCGCGAGCACGGTTTTTGCTAGACAGCACGATTCTTGCTTGCGCCCGGCGCGCCAACGCGCTGCACTGGGGCGGAGGAATCCCCCTCGCAACCTGGCAGCAGCAGCACCGTGTCCTTCTCCTACGGCCCCCGTCTCGATCTGCGCCAGTCCCAGTCGCTGGTGATGACGCCCCAGCTGCGGCAGGCGATCAAGCTGCTGCAGTTCTCCAACATCGAGGCGACGGCCTTCATCGAGGAGGAGCTGGAGCGCAACCCGATGCTGGAACGCGCCGCCCCGCCCGGGGGCGGCCTCGCCGAGCGTCCCGCGCCCGACCAGCTCCCTCCGGTGGAGAACCCCAACCGCGAGCCCCCCGATTCGGCCGCCCTGGTCGGCGGCGAGGCGGCCACCTTCGAACCCCTCCCCGACATCCCCGACCATGCCGAAACCCACGACCCCGGCGGCCCCGGTGACGGCCAGCCCGCCGAAAGCTGGGAGAGTTCCGGCTGGAGCGGGGTCGGCCACGGCGGGCGCGCCGACTTCGATGACGACGGCCCCGGGATGGATGACTTCGCCGCCCCCGCCGCCAGCCTGCGCGAGCATCTGGCGGCCCAGGTGCGTCTCTCCTTCGCCGATCCCGCCGAGCAGATGATCGCCGCGGCGATGCTCGCGCTGCTGGAGCCCAGCGGCCGCCTCTCCGTCACCTCCGCCGCGCTGGCCGCCCAGCTCGGCACGGATGCGGCGCGGGTGGAGGCGGTGCGCCAGCGGCTGATGCGCTTCGACCCCACCGGGATGTTCGCCCACGACCTGGCCGAGTGCCTGGCGGTGCAGCTCGCCGAGAAGAACCGCCTCGACCCGGCGATGCAGAAGCTGCTCGCCCATCTCGACCTGCTGGCCCGGCGCGACCTGCGCAAGCTGATGGCGGTCTGCGAGGTGGACGGCGAGGACATCGTCGAGATGATCGCCGAGATCCGCCGTCTCGACCCCAAGCCCGGCTGCGCCTTCGACGCCGAGCCCGCCCCCGCGGTGGTGCCGGACGTGCTGATGCGCGCCGACCCCGGCGGGGGCTGGCGACTCGAACTCAACCCCGAGTCCATGCCGCGTGTTCTGGTGCGCCAGGGGTTCGCCCCGCAGGCGCTGACCCGCGCCTCCCGCGAGGACCGCGCCTTCATCACCGAAAAATTGCAGACGGCCAACTGGCTGGTGAAATCGCTGCAACAACGCGCGCAGACCATCCTCAAGGTGGCGGCCGAAATCGTGCGCCAGCAGGAGGCGTTCTTCCGTCTGGGGGTGGAGCATCTGCGCCCGCTGATCCTGCGCGACATCGCGACCGCGGTAGAGATGCACGAGAGCACGGTCAGCCGCGTGACGGCCAACAAATACATCGCCACGCCCAGAGGAATTTACGAACTCAAGTATTTCTTCACCACAGCTCTGGCAGGAACGGGGGGGGAGACCCACAGCGCCGAAGCGGTGCGCCATCGCATCCGTGCCATGGTCGATGCCGAGACGGCCGAGACGGTTCTCTCCGACGATGCGATTGTCGCGGCCCTGCGGCGAGAAGGCGTGGACATTGCCCGCCGGACCGTGGCCAAATACCGGGAGGCGCTGCACATTCCGAGCTCCGTGCAGCGCAAACGGGAGAAGGCCGTTCCCACCTGAACGCCCCGCCAGAGCGCGAGGCCGGCGGGACGGCGGTCCCGAACGACGAAGCGGCGAGGAACCGAGAATGCAGATCAAGGTTTCCGGCAAGCAGGTGGAACTTTCCGACGCCCTGCGCGTGCGGGTGGGCCAGCAGCTCGATGCGATTGCCGGGAAATATTTCGACCAGGCCTTGGAGGCGCAGGTCACGTTCAGCCGGGCGCGCTCCTTCTTCACCTGCGACATCAACATGCATGCCGGGCGAGGGCTGACCCTGCGCGGCGAAGGCGAGGCGGCCGACGCCCACGCCGCCCTCGACGACGCCGCCGAGCACCTCGCCAAGCGGTTGCGCCGCTACCGGCGACGGATCAACGACCACGCCCGCGCCGCGGCCAACCGCACGCAGGAGGCGAACGGCGGGAGCGCGAACGCGCACCAGTACGTCGTGCGCGAGGACGAGGAGGCCCATGCCGCCTCCCCCGAGGCCCCGCAGGGCACCGGCGCCTATGCCACCGTCATCGCCGAGACTCCGACGGAGATCCTGGAGCTGTCCGTCTCGGACGCGGTGATGCGGATGGACCTGGCCGACCAGCCGCTGCTGATGTTCCGCAACGTGGCGACCGGCGCGTTCAACGTCATCTATCGCCGCAGCGACGGCCATATCGGCTGGATCGACCCCGACAAGAGCGTCTGATTCCCCCGCCCCCCTCCCCCGGGAGGGGGGCACCCGGGTCAGGCGCGGGCGCCCCGGGAGGCGCGCCGCCGCTCCCGGTGCTGCTTCCTGACCCGCTCGATGGGCCCCCGCTCAATGGGCCCCCGCTCAATGGGCCCCCGCTCGATAGGCCAGGGAGGCCTGCGGGATGTTCCGGCCGAGACGGATTCTCGGCCAGGCGGGTTCCGATCTGCGCGAGGGCCGCCACCGTTGTGGTCGCCGAGATCATATGAGGGACCGTATCTGGATCCATAACTCATATTTCCTCATTCAAAAGAACATATATGGACCCTAAAGCCTTTTATAATCATACACTTTCGTAAAAATCCACATACGGAACTTATTCGAAAAAATACCGAATAAAATCTCATATTCGCATCTTTGAGAAATATCCATCTCCCACGCCCCGCGCAGGGATTCGGATATTTCCAATTCCCCGCCGGGGGGCCATTCTCCCGCGCGGAGCACAAGCCGAGCGGGGCAAGGGCCCATCGGAAAGATGGACTTCTTGTTACGCAATCTTTCTTGCTCCCGCCCCCGCGGGCCGGCAGACTCACGCGGGGACGTTCGGAAAGCACGGAGCGACGGTGGCTGATTTCTGGGCCAATTGGGGTACGCTGGCCTATCTGGGCGCGGCGGGGTGGGCCTTCCTTGAGGGCGAGACCTTCGTTCTGCTGGCCTCGGCGGCTTCGCACGTCTCCTCTGCCATCAATCCCTGGGTGCTGGTCGTCGCGGTCTGGCTCGGCTCCTATGCCGGCGACCAGCTGTGGTTCTTCCTCGGGCGACACTACGGCCGGCGCGTGCTCTCGCGCCTTTCCTGCGCCGAAAAGCGGCTGGCCCAGGCCAACGCCTTCATCGCCCGCTACGGCGACCTGTTCATCCTCACCTTCCGCTTCGCCTACGGCGTGCGCAACGTCGCCTCGGCCGCCTGCGGCATCGCCGGGGTGAGCTGGCTGCGCTTCGCCGTGCTCAACTTCATCGCCGCCGGAGTGTGGGCCTGCTGCTTCGTGGCCCTGGGCTGGTACGTCGGCTCCTGGTTCGACGCGGAGGGCCTGGTCTGGATCATCGGCCTGGCCGGGCTGGCACTGGTGGGCACCCTGGTGTGGCGCCACGCCCGCCGCAGCCGCGCCGAGGCCGCCGCTCGCCAGCCGGCGCATAGCTGAAGGCTTAGGAAGCAAGCGCTTCTTTTTCCTGAAGGAAAAAGAAGCAAAAAGGACTTTTCCCCATTTGGCTCCGCGGCTGACACAGGCGCGGAATCCTTAAAGGATGAAGCTTTCCTGGTTCTCC
>CALNAL010000208.1 GCA_937874445.1 uncultured Acetobacteraceae bacterium
CATACGAGCGCTGCGCATGTCTCGTGGGCTCGGAGATGTGTATAAGAGACAGGGAATAGCGTGATGCTGGTAACGCGCTTTGCCCCTTCGCCCACCGGCTACCTGCACCTCGGCCACGCCTGGTCGGCGCTGCTCGCCTGGCGACGGGCGCGGGCGGCGGGGGGGCGGTTTCTGCTGCGGCTGGAGGACATCGACCCGCTGCGCTGCCGCCCCGAATACGCCGCCGCCGCCCTGGAGGATCTGCGCTGGCTCGGCCTCGACTGGGACGGCCCGGTGCGGGTGCAGTCGGAGCATCTTGCCGACTACCGCGCGGTGCTGGAGAGCCTGCGGGCCCGCGGGCTGGTGTATCCGTGCTTCTGCACCCGCGCCGCCATCGCCCGCGAGGCGGCGGCCGCCGCGGCGGCCCCGCACAGTGTGGCGGACGGGGGGGCGGACGGGCCGGTCTATCCCGGCACCTGCCGGCATCTTTCAGAGGACGAGCGGGCCGCGCGTCTGGCCGCCGGGGAGGCGCATGTCTGGCGGCTCGACATGGCCCGCGCGCTCGATTCCGTGGCGGGGCCGTTGTTCTTCGAGGAGGAGGGGGAGGGGCGGATCGCCTGTGCCCCCGCCCGCTTCGGCGACGTGGTGCTGGCGCGCAAGGACGTGCCGGCCAGCTACCACCTCTGCGTCACCCACGACGACGCGCTCCAGGGCGTGACGCTGGTGACGCGCGGGGCGGACCTCAAGCCGCTGACCGAGCTGCACCGCCTGCTCCAGGCGCTGATGGGCTGGCCGGCCCCGCGCTACGCCCACCACCGGCTGCTCACCGACGCCTCCGGCCGCCGCCTGGCCAAGCGCGACCACGCGGCCACCCTGCGCGCCCTGCGGGCCGGCGGGGTTTCCCCGGCGGAGGTGGTGGTCCGGCTGGAGGCGGGAAGCAAGTAAGGCAAGGTGTTCTTCTTGCGGGCAAGAAGAACCAGGAAGGCTTTCTCCGTCAGGGACTCCGCGCCTGTGTCAGCCGCGGAGCCCAACGAGCAAAGTCCTTTTTGCTTCGTTTTCCTTCAGGAAAAAGAAGCCTTGCCTTGCTTATTTTTCTGTCCCGGGCGGCGCGGCGAGGCCGGCCAGACGGGTGCGCAGGGTGTCCAGGGCCGCCGTGACGGCGGGGTCGTCCAGCCCGCGGGTGGCCGCTTCCAGGGCCGCCAGCGGGGCCTGAAGGGTTTCCACCCCGTCCTGGAGGCGCCGCAGGGCCGCGGCGGCGGCCTCGCGCTGCCACAGGAGATGCTTCTGCAGCCGTTTCTGCGCGTCGAGTTCCACGCGTGCCACCATCCGTCCGCCGCCGGCCAGGCGGGCCAGACGCAGCTGGTACCAGCGGCCCTGGCGACGGTCGAAATACTCCCGCGGCGGGTGGCCGGCGCGCACCGACGCCTCCCATTGGGCGACGTACCTCGCCCGGTGCTCCGGCAGCACCGGCACGATAAGAAGATCGCGTTCGAGCATCATCGACATCAGCTCGGCGAAGGGCATGCCGTGCAGGGCGGCATCGTCGGGCAGGCCGGGGAAGAGGGTGCGGAAGGCCTGGTTGCTGGCCACGAAACACAGATCGGCGTCGAACACGGTGAGCGAGACATCGACCGCGTCGAACGTCTCGCGAAGCCAGTCCCGCTCGCGGGTCATGGCCGCGACGGCGGGCATCTCGACGACCTGGCGGCGCACCCAGGTGACCAGCTGCTGGCCGCGGACGACTCGCGTCTTCGCCGTCATCCGCCCCGCGGTCCCCCTCCCTGCGCCCTCCGATCCCGCAACCAGGGATGGAATCTCCGGCGCCGGCGCCCCCGGGCGCAGGCGGGAGGGGGCGATCCCCAGGCAATCCGCCAGGCCGTCGGTGCAGGCCACCACCCGCGCCAGGGCATCGCTGACCAGGGCATCTGTGTCACTGCCTTCCAGCACGGCCTCGAGCACGGCCTGGGGGTCTGGCAACTCGGCATTGAACATGCACACCTCCCGGATCGGCCCCGCTGTCGGCTGGGCTTTGCAGATGGGGCCGGACGCGCCATATGACATCAAACCCCGGAGTTCTTGCGATGTCACCTCAAGCTTCGTCAGACCAGTCCGTCCCGGCCGCCGAGTCGCACGAATGCCAGTGCGGCCACGGCGGAAGCGCTGCCCCCGAGGAGGCCGGCCCGCCCGCCGACCTCAGCTTCGCCGGCGCGGTGGTGGACAAGGCCATCGAGTTCATGACCAGCAAGAAGATCGACGAGACCGCCATCGCCTCGGCCCTGCTCGGCGGCGCGCTCGGCATGCTGGCCCGCAACCTCGCCGACGAGGCGGTGATCGGGGTGCTGCAGAACGCCATCGCCTCCGTCCAGGCCGGCGAGCTGCATCAGAGTGAGCTGCATCAGGAGGGGGGCTCCCATCCCTGAGGGGGAGGGCTCGGCTTGACGAACGCAGGGGGATCGGTCATAAGCCGGCCCTCCGATGAATCCGGTGCGCGGCTGTGCCCGCGCGCCTTTTGACTGTTTTTGAGGGGTCTACCATGTCCCGCCGCTGCGAGATCACGGGCAAGGGCGTCCAGTCCGGCAACAACGTCAGCCACGCCAACAACCATTCGCGTCGCCGTTTCCTGCCGAATTTGCAGGAAACCACGATGCTGTCCGACGCGCTGGGCGTCAGTGTCACGATGCGGCTGTCCACCCGCGGCATCCGTACTGTCGAGCACAACGGAGGCATCGACTCCTTCCTGCTCGGCACCAACAACAGCAAGCTTCCGCCCGAGGCGCTCGTCATGAAGCGCCGCATCGTGCGCGCCAAGGCCAAGCGCGAGGCCGCTGCCGCCGTCCAGGCGTAAGCCTGGGGGCGTAAGCTGGGGGCTCTCCGGCTCCCTGTCGCTTTTGCGCTGCGGATCGGCTATCAGCTCCGCGCTCCCGTTCCGGGGAGCGCGGAGTTTCGTCGTACCATGATCCCACGTTTCATCCCCCGGCTGGCCGTCCGCCGGCTGGGCCGCCTCGCGGCACCGTTGCTGGCCGCGCTGCTGCTGGCCGTGCCCGCCATTGCCGGGGAGACCGCTCCCACTCTCAACGCGCGGCGCGATCTCTTCGATGACCGCTACGTGGTGGCCGCCGACCAGACCTATACCGAGACCCTCACCAGCGAGATCACCCTGCTGACGCCGCGCGGCATCGCCCAGCACGACCGCGCCCGCGTGACCTTCTACCCCAAGTCGCAGAAGCTGGAGGTGCTGGAGGCGTGGGTGGTCCAGCCCGACGGCACCCGAGTCGAGGTGGGCCCGGAGGGGCGCTTCACCCGTCCCTCGGCGGCCAGCCAGAACGCGCCGGGCTTTACCGGCAGCCTCACCACCACCGTGGTGTTCCCCCGCCTGCAACCCGGCAGCCGCACCCATGTCGTCTGGCGGCGCACCCAGATCACTCCGCCCACGCTCGGCTTTGCCGCCTGGTCGATCGCCAGCCTGGAGGACGCCTCGGTGGTCGATCGGCTGAGCATCGAGGCGCCGGCCGGCCTGCCGCTGCACTGGGGCGCGCGCGGCGGGGTGCGGACCACCGACACGACAAAAGGCGCCCTGCGGCACATCACCGCGGAAATGCCGCCCCAGCCCGGCGCCCGCCCCGAGCCCGCCGCCGTCAACCCCACCGACTTCCAGCCGCTGTGCGTGGCCTCCACCCAGCCCAGCGTGGCGGCCATCGGCGCCCGCTACGCCGCGCTTTCCGCCGGGCGCGCCGAGCC
>CALNAL010000209.1 GCA_937874445.1 uncultured Acetobacteraceae bacterium
ATTTCACATTGGTGGCGAGCCCCGGGCTGCTCGAGCACGCCCCCCACACCCACCGCGCCACCCGGCGCGCCCACCCCCGAGGAGGACGCGCGCCTGCTCGCCACCGTCACCGATGCCCTGCCCAACGTCACCGGCATCCGCGTGGCCGACGTGCTGGCCGCGGCCGGCGAGATGCTGAACCAGCTCGCCGCGGCGATCGCCGCCACCGGCTCGGTGACGCTGCTGGCCGGGGGGCTGGTGCTGGCCTCCGCAGTGGCGGCGGGGCAGCGGCGGCGCATCCGCGAGGCGGTCATTCTCAAGAGCCTCGGCGCCACCCGCGCGCAGATCCGCGCCGCCTGGCTGGTGGAGTTCGGCGTGCTGGGGCTGGCGGCGGGAGGACTGGCGGCGGCAGTGGCGGTCGCGGCCTCCTGGGCCGTGGTGTCCCAGGTGATGGGCCTGGAATGGTCGCCCCAGCCGCTGCGGCTACTCCTCACGGTCGGCGGATGCGTGGTATTGTTGCTGGGCTTCGGCTATATCGGCACCGCACAGGCGTTGCGGGCACGCGCGGCCCCGCTGCTGCGGAACGAGTAGAGAACAGGTTACAGGGAATTCGCTTGATTGCCGCGCCCCTGTTCCCAAAATGAGTGTCAACGGGCATTTCGCCCGCATGAGGAACAACGAGCCATGGCCTTCAGCCCCGACTATCGGACCTACACGGGAACGCCCCGCGCAGCCGAGACGGCGGCATTACTGGACGCGGGGCTGCGCGCGTACATGCTCCGTGTCTACAACTGGATGGCGTCGGGTCTGGTGCTGACAGGCGCCGTGGCCCTGGCCATCGTCAGCGTGCCCGCCCTGTTCAACGCCTTCTATCCGCTGGTGATGACGCCCACCGGACGGATGGTGCATGCGCCCGGCATCCTCGCCTGGATCACCATCTTCTCGCCGCTGGCCTTCATCCTGGTGCTCAACTTCGGCGTCAACCGGCTGTCCACCAGCGCGGTGCAAGGGATCTACTGGGCCTTCTGCGCCTGCATGGGCGCCAGCATGGCCAATCTTTTCGTGATCTACACCGGCGCCTCCATCGGGCGGGTGTTCTTCATCTCGGCCGGCACCTTCGCCGCCATGAGCCTGTGGGGCTACACCACCCGCTCCGACCTGTCGCGGATGGGCAGCTTCCTGATGATGGGCCTGATCGGCATCGTGCTGGCGAGCGTGGTGAACCTCTTCCTCGGCAGCGCCGGGATGCAGTTCGCCCTGAGCGTCGTGGGCGTGCTGGTTTTCACCGGGCTCACCGCGTGGGACACCCAGCGCATCAAGGCGGATTTCGTGCAGTTCGCCTATGCCTACGGCCCCGACCAGGCGGCCAAGCGCAGCGTGTTCGACGCCCTCAACCTCTACCTGAACTTCGTCAACCTGTTCCAGTTCCTGCTCATGCTGATGGGCAACCGCAACAGCAACTGACGCGGTTTTCCGCCCGAGCGCAGAGGCCCCGTTCTCCTCGGAACGGGGCCTTTTTCAGCAGTGGTGGGCACGCCAGCGGCCCAGCAGATGGACGCCGAGCGCCACCGCCGCGCGCGCGCCGCCGAGCAGGGAGACGGCGCTCCAGCCGTAGCCGGTCCACGCCAGCCCGGCCACCGCGGAGCCGGCCGAGGCGGTGAAGAACATCGAGGTCATGTAGACCGTGTTGATGCGGTTCCGTGCCTCGGGACGCAGGGCGTAGATGATATGCTGGTTGCAGATCATCGCCCCCTGCACGCCGAAATCGAGCAGCACGACGCCGACGGCGAGCCCCACCACATCGCGCCACAGCCCAAAGACGAGCCACGCCGCCAGCACCGTGCCCCCCCCCCCCCCCCCCACCGCCC
>CALNAL010000210.1 GCA_937874445.1 uncultured Acetobacteraceae bacterium
TTCTTGGCCAGCGAGGAGCGATGCTCGGCGTAATTCGGCGCCACCATCGGATATTCGCGGCTCAGCCCCCACTTTTCGCGATACTGCTCGGGGGTCATGTTGTAGGCGGTCTTGAGATGCCGCTTGAGCATCTTCAGCTTCTTGCCGTCTTCCAGGCAGACGATGTACTCGGGGAACACCGACTTCTTGACGGGCACCGCCGGCTCGGGACGCTCCGGCTCGGCGGGCGCCTTGCCCAGCGCGGTGAGCGTGCGATGCACGGTACCGATCAGGGCAGAAACCTCCGCCCCCTCGATCTTGTTGTTGGCAACATGCGCCGCGACGATCTGCGCAGTGAGCGTCAACAGACGGTCTGCTTCGGCTTGATCTGACATTTCTACTGGCCGTTTCTGGGGGCGATACGCACAACGCGGGCGCCACTATTCATGGTTCTAAAAACAAGAATAAACGATTCGCGTCAAGTCGCCGTTGAGGATCCACCGAAACATTTCTGCAATCCAGCCCGGACTGCGCGAAGGTTTTCAGGCAGCGCCCAGCCCCCGTTTGCCACTCCGGCGACGAAAGAGGCGGCAGGGGATCTGCCGGGCCCGGCCGGAGGCTCCCGCACGGCGCTCCGGGGAGACCGGTGCAAGAAGGAGATCGGCGCAAGAAATCGACGCCTCATGCCATGTCTCGCTGATCGCACCTCGCTGATCGTGCCCCGCTGATCGTGCCCCGCTGATCGTGCCCCGCTGATCGTGCCCCGGGGGGCATGATTTTTCAGCTTCGGCGCGCCCCCTCCGCAGCCATTCCAGCGGCTCGCGCCACCGGAGAACCTTGGGTTGCCCCGCCCGGGCTCTCAGGACTGCTGGTCTGGCGAGAGCACCATGCAGCCGCGCGCCCGGCCCAGACGGTCACAGGCCGCATTGGCGTTGTCGCGCGAAAGCCCCGTCAGCCGGGCCCGATAGAGCGTGCTCCCGCCCACGCGAACGGCCTGCACGGCCGAGTGGGCATGTGCCAGCATGGCCGCCTGGCCGCGCGCGGATTCGGCGGCGGAGCGGGCCAGCGACTCGCTGCCGAAGGCGCCGACCTGCACGGCCCAGGCCCCGCCCAGCAGGGCGGCGCGGCCGGCCGGCAGGGTGTCGGCCATCGCCGGGCTGATCAGGTGGAATCCCCCACGCGACGCGGGCGTGGCCGCAGCCACCTGCGTGCGCTGCTGCATCGGCGCCCCCTGGATCAGGCCGCCCGTCTGGCCGTTCCTCTGGGCCGGGGGCGGCGGCACGGGAGTCGGGGGGGCTGCCAGGGCCATCCGCTGGACATCCCGCAGCGGCGCCGGGCGCCCGCGGTTTTCCGCCAGCATCACCGGCTGCTGGCGCCGGCCCGGATAGCGCGGCCCCGGCGGAATGTTCATCGGCAGCTGGTTCATGGCCAGGTCCCCCGAGGCCGGAGGACGGTTGGGCGAGACCCCGGCGATACGCGGAGCGATCTTGCGCACGTAGTTGCGGGTCTCGTCGGGCAACGACTGGCGGCGCGTGAGATAGGCGTCGAGCCGCCCCGGGCCGGCATTGTAGGCGGCCAGGAAGCCGGGGAAGCCGTAGAGGTCATACATCTGGCGCAGGTAGGCGGTGCCGGCCAGGACATTGTCGCGCGGATCGTAGGGGTCGTCGCCCAGATCGTAGCGCGTGCGCAGCTCGTCGTAGGTGGCCGGCATCACCTGCATCAGCCCCATTGCTCCGGGGGCGGAGGTCTCCAGCACCTTGCCGCTGGATTCGGCCCGGATCACCTCGCGCACCCAGCGTTCCGGGACGTCGAATCTCTGGGATGCCTCGACGATGTAAGGGCCCCAGGGGTCCCACGCCGGCCCGGGAGCGGTATAGTTGCGGCGGGCACGGGACTGGTACTGGGCCGCCTCCTGGCTCGCGCTCATCTGCGACCCGCTGGAGGCGCAGCCGGCCAGCAGCGCCACTCCGATCAGGCAGCTCATCGCACACAGCCACCGCGTCCATGCCGAGGCCACGCGGGACGCAACCCCAGGCTTCGTCGCCCCCCGCAGGGGGAGCCCCAGACGCCTATGCGGACGCAAGCAGCAGGGCATTCGTCGGAAGCCTCCGGTCGTGACGGAACTGCCCCCCGGCAATTCCTGAGGCCGCAGGCGCGGCCATCGCGGCACTCAGCCCCGGGATGATGGCAACAATGCGGTTGTCACCAACCTTGAGGCATTCTTTGAAAATCCAGTCGTAACCGACTAATCCAACGCGAACTTGAATGCAAGACAAGACGCAAGAGAAACGCTTCGCCGGGGAGGGGCAAAAGTCCGGGCGCATATCTGGTAGAGGACAACGCCAGAATCATGCCAGCAGTTGTGCCCCTGCCGGGTGCCGCCGGTGGCGCCCGGCGAATCCTGCATGGAACAGATCAAACAGATTGAGGTGCCGCGGGCCTCTTTCCGCCCCTTTCCGCCCCTTTCCGCTGCGTCGCGTCCATGGGGAATGGCGGCACGCGACGCGTGACGGTTGCGGCGAGACGCGGGATCGGCTATCGGCCTGCCCTCAAATGACCCTCGATGTCACCCAGCCGGCCGGCCCGCTGCCGACCTTCGCATTCACCCCCGACCTCTCCTTTGCCGCCCGGCAGAGGATGGCCGGACGCGACATTTCCAGCCTTCCCCGCCTGTGGCGTCTTTCCTGGACCCTGGCCTGGCTGGACATCCGCCTGCGTTATCGCGGCTCCATGCTCGGCCCGTTCTGGCTGACGCTCTCCACCGGCGCCATGATCGGCGCGATGGGCGTGGTCAACGCCGTGCTGTTCAACATGGACATGCGCGAATACTTCCCCTACCTGGCGCTGTCGCTGGTGCTGTGGAGCTACGTCGGCGGCATCACCGCGGAGGGCTGCCAGACCTTCCTGGAGGCCGAGGGCACCATTCGTTCGGTGCGCATGCCCTACTGCCTCTATGCCATGCGCGTCATGCTCCGCAACTGGGTGGTGCTGGGCCACAACGTGGTGGTTGTGGTGGTGGTGTACGCCACGCTGCGCATCTGGCCGGGCGCCAATGCCCTGCTGTGCCTGCCGGGCCTGTTGCTGTGGGCCGTCGATTCCATCGCCATCTGCATCGGCCTCGGGGCCATCTGCTCGCGCTTCCGCGACATCCCGCCGATCATCGCCAGCGTCATCCAGATGGCCTTCTTCATCAGCGCGGTGATCTTCAAGCCCCAGCAGATCGCCCCCTGGGACTGGCTGCTCCTGTTCAACCCCTTCTTCACCCTGCTCGAGGTGGTGCGGGCTCCGCTGCTGGGAGCGGTCCCCTCCTTCCACGCCTGGGTTTCGGCGCTGGGCTGGTCGGTCGCGCTGTGCGGGGTATCCTGGCTGTTGTTCGTGCGCGTGCGCAGCCGCATCGCATTCTGGGTATAGGCGGCATGTCCCTTTCCCCCCTTTCCGCGGCGGCCTCTCTCGCCACCACCTCTCTTGCCACAGCCTCTCCTGCCACCGGGAACGGTGCCGCCATCGACGCCGAGCACCTCAGCGTCTCCTTTCCGCTCTACCATTCCAATGCGCGCAGCCTGAAGCGCATGGTGTTCAACAAGGTTTCGGGCCGGGTCGGCGCGGATGCCAAGAACCGCGTGGTGATCAACGCGCTGCGCGACATCAGCTTCCAGCTGCGCCCCGGCGACCGTCTCGGCCTGGTCGGCGGCAACGGCGCGGGCAAGACCACCCTGCTGCGCACCCTCGCCGGCATCTACGAGCCGCAGGCCGGCTCGATGCGTGTGCGCGGCACGCTCAACGCCCTGCTCGACCCCAACCTGGGCATGAACGTCGACCTCACCGGGCGCGAGAACATCATGCTGCGGGGCCTCTACAACGGCCTGCCGCGCGAACGCATCGGCCAGCTCCAGGAGGACGTCGCCGCCTTCGCCGACCTGGGCGAGTTCCTCGAAATGCCGGTGCGCACCTACTCGTCGGGCATGGTGGTCCGCCTCGGCTTTGCGATGGCCACCGCCATCCGCCCGCAGGTACTGCTGATGGACGAGTGGTTCCTCGCCGGCGACGCCAATTTCATGACCAAGGCCAAGGCCCGCCTGGAAAACATGGTGCGCGGCGCGGATATCCTGGTGCTGTCCTCGCACGCGCTGGAAATCGTGCGCAACTGGTGCACCCGCGTGCTGTGGCTCGACCAGGGCCGCATCGCCGCCGACGGCGCGCCCGACGAGGTGCTCGCCGCCTATCTCGGCCACCCGCTGGAGCCGTCGCCGTCCCCCTGAGACGCCGGGAGCGCCCCACAAAGCAAGGCAAGG
>CALNAL010000211.1 GCA_937874445.1 uncultured Acetobacteraceae bacterium
GCCCCGACCCCGCCCCCTGGCGCGCGGCCATGCGCCCGGTGTGGGAGGCCTTCGCCCCCAAGCTCGGGGGGATGGAATTGATCGAGCAGATCGCCGCCACGAAGTAGCCGCCCGATGCTGCCCCTCCCCTCCGAGGCCGCCTCCGACCTCGCCGCCCTGCGCCGGACCCGGCCACTCACCCACTGCCTGACCGGCTCGCCGGCGCGGATGTTCATCGCCAACGCGCTGCTGGCGGCGGGCGCCTCGTCGGCGATGGTGGCGTCGGAGGAGGAGGTCGCCGCGTTTGCCGCGGCGGCGCGGGCGGTGCTGGTCAACCTCGGCTCGGTCACGCCGCCCCTGGCGCGGGCGATGCACGCCGCGGTGGCGGCGGCCCGCGCGGCCGGCACGCCCTGGGTGCTCGACCCCGCGGCGATCGGCGCCGCCCTGCCCACGCGCACCGCGCTGGCCACCGCGCTGCTCGCCGCCGGCCCGGCCATCGTCAAGGGGAACGCCTCGGAGATCCTCACCCTCTCCGGCGGCGAGGGCGGCGGCTCCGGCCCCGACGCCACCGCCAGCGTGGCGGCGGCGCTGCCCGCGGCCGAGGCCCTGGCCCGCCGCACCGGCGCGGTGGTGGTGGTCACCGGCCCCGTCGATGCCCTCACCGACGGGCAGGAAACCCGCGACGTGCCGGGCGGAGACGCGCTGATGCCGCTGGTGACCGGCACCGGCTGCGCCCTGGGCGGGCTGATGGCGGCCCTGCTGGGCGCCGGCGTGCCGCCGTGGCGCGCGGCCCAGACGGGCTGCGCGGCCTTCGCCGATGCCGGCGCGGCGGCGGCGCGCCACGCGGCCGGGCCGGGCAGCTTCGCACCGGCCTTCCTCGACCGGCTCTACGCGCTCGGACGCTGAGGGCGCCGGGACCAGCAAGACAAGGAAGCAAGGCAAGGTGTTCTCCTTTCGGGAAAGGAGAACCAGGAAAGCTTTATCCGTTAAGGGCTCCGCGCCTGAAACAGACGCGGAGCCAAACGAACAAAGTCCTTTTTGCTTCTTTTTCCTTCAGGAAAAAGAAGCCTTCCTACCCGTCAGTCGGCCGCCCGGGGCGCCTCGGCGGGGTCCTTGTCCTCGGCGGGGGCGCGGTTGCCCCAGTAGCCGGCCAGCATCGAGCCGCTGAAGTTGTGCCACACGCTGAAGATGGCGCCGGGGATGGCGGCGATCGGGTCGAGGTGGGCGACGGCCAGCGCCACCGCCAGGCCCGAGTTCTCCATGCCGATCTCGAAGGAAATGGCCTTGCTCTTGCGCTTGTCCATTCCCAGCGCGCGGGCGACGCCGTAGCCGCAGGACAGCCCCAGCGTGTTGTGCAGGATCACGGCGATGAAGGCGATGCTCGCCACCGTGGCCAGCTTGGCGGCGCTCAGCGCCACCACGGTGGCGATGATGAGGATGATCGCCACCACCGAGATCAGCGGCACGAAGCGCACCACCCGCTTCACCAGGCCGCCGGCCACCATGTTGATGACCACCCCGGCCGCGATCGGCGCCAGCACCACCTTGACGATATCCACCAGCAACGCGCTGGCGTTGACCGGGATCATCGTGCCGGCCAGCCAGAGGAAGATGAACGGCGTCACCACCGGGGCCAGCAGGGTGTTGACGGAGGAGACCGTCACCGACAGCGCGGTATCGCCCTTGGCGATGAAGGTCATGACGTTGGAGGCGGTGCCGGAGGGGCAGCAGCCCACCAGGATCAGCCCGGCGGCCAGCGACGGCGGCAGCCCCAGCAGCTTGGAAACCCCGAACGCCACCAGCGGCATGATGAGGTAGCGCAGCACCACTCCCAGCAGCACGTCACGCGGGCGCTGCAGCACCAGGCGGAAGTCCTCGATACTCATGGTCAGGCCCATGCCCAGCATCACCACTCCGAGCAGCCAGGTGATGGCCGGCGCCATGGGCTTGAACGGCCCCGGCACCAGATAGGCGATGAGCGCGCAAAGGATCACCCACAGCGGAAACAGCTTGGTGATGAATTTAGCAATCCTGTCGATGCATTCCACGGATATGGATCCTGACCTGAGTGCTGTCCCCATTCCGGGACCAGACGGATTGCTTCATTTTCGGCGCCGGGGCGTTGCATGGCAACACCGCAAACCGCTCCGAGACGCAAGATTCGGCACCCCCGCCATGTCCGGCGATCGCCGTGATACGCGTCGAGCGGCCCCGCGCGACGCGGCAGGCCCTCGCGGAGAAAAATGACTGGCGCGGAGGAAAACGACCGGATGAATTTTCGGGGAAAGGTGGTGCGCCCGGAGAGATTCGAACTCCCAGCCCCCAGATCCGTAGTCTAGTGCTCTATCCAATTGAGCTACGGGCGCAACCGACGGGGGGCCATGTAGCCGCTCGCGACGGAGGCTGCAAGGGGCAATCTGCGCCCCGGCCCCGCATCGCAGCCCCCGCCGCAGACCGGGGCTGCGTCTGCTGCGCGGCCAACGGGCGCAGGGGCCAGCGAGCGCATGACCAGTGGGCGCAGGGCCGGCGGGGATTTGGGACTCAGTCCACCCGCGCCGCCAGCACCCGGGTGATGGCCGCCGCCAGCGCGGCCGAGCGCACCGGCTTGGCGGTGAACCCGTCCATGCCCGCCGCCAGGGCCGCCTCCTCGTCGGCGCGCATGGCTGCCGCACTCAGCCCGATGATCGGCACCCGTCCCGCCACCCTGCCCCCGGCGGTCTCCCCCAGGGCGCGGATTTCCCGCGTCGTCTGCAACCCGTCCATGCCGGGCATCATCACGTCCATGAACACCAGGTCGAAGGATGCCTCGCGCAGCGCCGCCACCGCCGCGGCCCCCTCGCCCACGCCCGTGACGCACACGCCCATCCGCTCCAGCATCCGCGTAATCACCAGGCGGTTGGTGGCGTTGTCCTCGACGAGCAGCACCCGCAGGCCGCGCGGCACCGCGACCGGGGACGGCTCGGCCGGCGGCTCGGCCCCCGCCTCGCCCGCGCGCAGGGTGAGATCGAAGCGGAAGGTGCTGCCCTCGCCCGGCGTGCTGGTCACCGAGATGGAGCCCCCCATGCGCTCGACCAGCCGGCGCGAGATGGCCAGCCCCAGACCGCTGCCGCCGAAGCGGCGCGAGACGGAGCTGTCCACCTGGCTGAATTCCTGGAACAGCCGCACCTGCGCCGCGAGCGGGATGCCGATGCCGGAGTCGCGCACCGCCACCTCCAGCCGCACGGTCTCCGCGGGTGCGGCGAGACGGCGGGCGCACACCCGCACGCCCCCCGTGGTGGTGAACTTCACCGCATTGCCGATCAGGTTGAGCAGGACCTGGACGATGCGCCGGGCATCGCCCACGGCGGCGCGCGGCACGTCGGGGGCGATCTCCAGGGTCAGCTCCAGGCCCTTGGCGGCGGCGCGGGGCGCCATCAGCTCCACCGCCTGGCTCAGCGGCAGATGCGGATCGAAGGGCCGCTCCTCCAGCTCCAGACGCGCCGCGTCGAGGCGGGAAAAGTCCAGCACGTCGTCGATGATGCGCATCAGGTGCCCGCCCGACTCCGCGATCAGCCGGACATAGCGGCGCTCGGTCTCGCCCAGCGCGCACCCCGCCAGCAGCTCCGCCACGCCGAGGATGCCGTTCAGCGGCGTGCGGATCTCGTGGCTCATCACCGCCAGGAAGGCGCTGCGGGCCCGCCCCGCCGCCTCGGCGGCGTCACGCGCGGCGGCCAGGGCGCGCTCGTTCGCCCGCCGCTCGGTGATGTCGGTGCAGGTGTGCACCCGGGCGCCGCTGGACAGCTGGCGGGTGCGGATTTCGAGAATCCGCGCCGCCTGCCCCGCCTTGTCTGCGCCCGTCTCGCGCTGCCACGGCCAGCGCCAGGCGGGACGCAGCGCGGGCAGGCCCAGCAGCTCCACCGCGCGCCGGTTGAGCACCGGCACCCGCCCGAGCGCATCGACCATCACCACCCCCTGGCTGACGTTGGCGAGCGTCACCGCCAGCGCCTCCTGGCCCGTCGCCTGGCGGCGGCGCAGCACGACCAGGGCGGCCGTCGCCAGGGCCACCACCAGGCTCGCGGCAAGGCCGAAGACCAGGCAGAGCAGCCGGGTCTGCCGGAAGGGCGCCAGCACGTCGGCACGGTCGAGCGCCACCGCCACCACCAGCGGAAATTCCTCCAGGCGGCGGTAGCTGGCCAGCTGGGGGCGCCCCCGTATCACGGGGCTGTAGCTGCCCGAGGGCGCCGCGCCGAGCAGCACGCGGGCCTGCTCGGGGGACAGGGCGGTTCCGAGGATCGAGTCGCCGGCGGCGGAAGAGGGAGGCACGAGGGGGGCGGCGGCACGGATCACCCCGTCGGTGCCGACCAGCAGGATGCTGCCATGGCCGATCGCGATCGAATCGTAGAAGCGGGTGAGGTAGCTGATGTCGAGCGACACCACCACGGCGCCGAGGAACGCGCCGTTCGGCCCGGTCACGCGGCGGGTGCAGTTGAGGGTCCAGATGCCGGAATTGCGCCCCAGCACCGGCACGCTGATGAACGGGCGGTCTTTCCCCGCCGTGCGCTGGATGCGGAAATGCGGCCGGTCGGAGAGGTCGATGTCCGGCCCGGACGTGCCGAGATTGCTCTGCCGCAGGAGCCCGTCGGGGCCGATCAGCGAGATCTGGGCGATCAGCCCACCGCCGCGAAAATTGCCCCGCCGCGCCCAGCCGCGCAGGTCGAAGTGTTCGGGGTCGCGCAGGTAGAGTTCGCGCGTGAAGATCAGCGTCTCGTCCACCGACTCGAAGGCGCGGACGATGCTTTCCTCGAAGGCACGGGCGAGGTTGGCGCTGTCGTGGCCGGCCGCGGCGAGCAGCTGATGGCGCTCCTCGGAGAGGAAGGCCACGATCCCTCCCCACAGGGCCCCGATGATCGCCAGCGCCAGCGCCAGCGGACCCACGACGCCCCGCCAGCCGCCATGCTGACGCCTCCACGGCCAGAGCACTGCCGCCCTCCTCCCGCGCCACCTGGTGCGTCCCACTGCCGGCGGCCCGGCCGGGCGCAGCAACAAGGCAAGGGGCCCCTCTTTCGCGAAAGAGGAACCCCCAAGGCTTTCCCCGTCGGGGCCCGGCGGCAAGAGGCCGCGCGCAACCCGGCGGACAGAATCCTTTTCCGCATCTTTTTCCGGATGGAAAAAGAAGGCCTTTCCTTACCTTCCCGGGACGGGAGAAAGCAAACGGCGCCGGGTCAGTCGGCGTCGCCGGCAGGAGCGCGCCTGGCGATCTCGTTGAGGTCGCGCATGAAGCCCTCGCCGTGGGACGTGCGGCGGATCAGCACGCGGCGGCGGTCGGCATGGTCTTCCTCGCGCTCGACCAGGTCGTATTCGGCCAGGCGGTCGATGATGCGCGTCACCCCCGGGCGGGAAATGCTGAGCAGCTCGGCCATGCTGCTGACGGTATAGACCTGATCGTCGAGATAGACCGTCATCAGCGCGGTCAACTGGCGCGCGGTGAGGTCGCGCCCGTCGCGGCGCACCAGGGTCAGGAGGGTGGCACGCAGGGCCACCACCGCATCAACGGCAGAGAATGCCGGCTGGGTGCCTGCCTGGGCCGCCTTTCCGGAGGCTCCCGCTGCTCCACGCCGGAAACGGGCCGGCCGGAGGGCGGATGCTTTCGGGTCATGAATCATCATCGTCGTCTCCTGCGTCCTGCATGCCGCCAACCGCCGGCCCGAAGCATCGGGGGCCTGCGAGGAACCGTTTGTAGCCTGGGGTCTGTTGAGTAGGCGCGCCCGGACGGCACGGCCAATGGGGAAATGTCGATAATTGTTTTGAATATCCGGACATTTTCTGACGTGTCCACCGAATTGTTGTGTGCGCTACCATGCATCGCGCCACTTTCGGCGGTTGACAGTTCCCCCTCCCCCCGGCTGATCATGGGGCCATGAGTGAGACGCCTCCCGATGCCCTCCCCGGCGGCGACCGCGTCGACTCCGGTGCCGACTCTGCAAGCCGTGCCGTCGCGCTCGAGCAGCTGTTCGCACGCACGCGCCACGACGTGCGCTCGGCCCTGGCGCCGGCGCTGCTGGCCGCCGAGCTGCTCGCCGCCCAGCCCGACGCGCGGGTGCAGCGCCACGCCACCACGGTGGTGCGCGCCATCGAGAAGGTACTACAGACTCTGGAGGCCTCCCGCGCCGAGGTGTCCGGGGGGAGGACTCAGGATTCGCCGTAGGCGGAGATCGCGGGATCGAGCCGGAACTCGCCGGCGATGAAGTCGATCACCGCCCGGGTGCGCGGCGCGAGGAAGCGTCGGGAGGGATAGACCAGCGAGATCGGCCGCCGCTCCGGCTGCCAGGCCACCAGCAGGCGCCGCAGCAGGCCGGCCCGCTCGGCGTCATGGGTCAGCCAGGCCGGAACCTCGGCCACCCCTGCTCCCGCGACCGCCGCCGCCACCGCCGCCTCGGGCGAGTCCGTGCGGTAGCGCCCGGAAACCGCCACCGGCACCACCCCCTCGGGCCCGACCAGCTCCCAGGTATCGGGATGCGGCAGGCGGGTGAAGATGATGCAGTCGTGGTGCGCCAGGTCCTCCGGCCGCTGCGGCTCGCCGTGCGCCGCGAGATACTCCGGCGCGGCGACGACCGCATGCGAGGAGGAGCCGACCCGGCGCGCCACCAGGGTGGGGTCGGACACCGGGCCGACACGCACGGCCAGGTCGAGTCGCGCCTGCACCATGTCCACCACGTCGTCGGTGAGGGAGAGTTCCAGCGACAGTGCGGGATGGCGGGCCAGCAGCGCCCCGAGCCGGGGGGCGACGTAGCGCTGCCCGAACGCCAGCGGGCTGCCCAGCCGCACCACCCCCGAGACGGCTCCGTCCCGCGCCCCCACCACCGCCG
>CALNAL010000212.1 GCA_937874445.1 uncultured Acetobacteraceae bacterium
CCCCGCTGCCTGCCGTGAAAACTCCGACCTGGCGCCCGCCCGCCCTGCCGGCTCCGCCGCGGCCCCTGACCGCCGCCGGCAGCATCGAATCCCTGGAGGGGGGCGCGCTGCTCCTGCGCGAGGAGGAGGGCATCGTGGAACGCTTCCTGCTGCCCGCCGACGTCGCCGTGCTGCGCTCCCGGCCGGCCCGCTTCCGCGACATCCGGCCGGGCGACTACATCGCCTCGGCGGCCGCACCCGGGGTGGACGGCAAGCTGCACTCCACCGAGCTGCGCATCTTCCCCGACTCCCTGCGCGGGCTCGGCGAGGGGCAGCGCCCCATGCACGACGCACGCGAGCAGACCATGACCAACGCCGCCGTCGCCGGGGTGGTGATCCGCGACGACAGCAGCCTTCTCACGGTGCACTTCGGCGACAGCGTGGCCGAGCTGGTGGTGGATTCCGACGTGCCGGTGCGCCGCATCGTCGCGGCCCGCCGGAGCGAGCTCGCGGTCGGGCAGAAGGTGCGCGTCCTCGGCCAGGACCTCCCCGAGGGGCCGACGGCGCTGCAGGTCGCCATCCAGTAGTCCGGCTCAGAGCTTCACGTTCGCCTGCGAGGAGGCCTGCCAGTTGTTGATCGCGCCGTCGGTGGCGAAGCGGTCGATCTCGGCCAGTTCCGCCGGGGCGAAGGCGAGATGGTCCAGCGCCCCCAGCGATTCCTCGAGCTGGGCGACCGAGTGCGCGCCGATCAGGGCCGAGGTGACGCGGGAATCGCGCAGCACCCAGGCGATCGCCATCTGCGCCAGGCTCTGCCCGCGCTTCTCGGCGATGGCGGCCAGGCCCTGGATGCGCCGGAGATTGTCGGCATTGAGATAGGCCGGGCGCAGCGTGGCCTGCTTGGTGGCCCGCGAGCCCTCCGGCACGCCGGCGAGATACTTGCCGGTGAGCATGCCCTGCGCCAGCGGGGAGAAGGCAATGCAGCCGATGCCCAGGCCCTCCAGCGTGGACAGCAGCCCCCCCTCCACCCAGCGGTTCAGCATGGAATAGGAGGGCTGGTGGATCAGGCAGGGGGTGCCGAGATCCTGCAGGATGGCGGCGGCGGCGCGCGTCGCCTCGGCCGAGTAGGAGGAGATGCCGACGTAGAGCGCCTTGCCCTGGCGCACCGCGCGGTCCAGCGCGCCCATCGTCTCCTCCAGCGGAGTCTCGGGATCGAGGCGGTGGGAGTAGAAGATGTCCACGTAGTCGAGGCCCATCCGCTGCAGGCTCTGGTCGAGCGAGGCGGTGAGATATTTCCGCGAGCCGCCGGTGCCGTAGGGGCCGGACCACATCGGGTAGCCGGCCTTGGTGGAGATGACCAGCTCGTCGCGGTAGGCGCGGAAGTCGGTGGCGAGAAGGCGCCCGAGGCCCTCCTCGGCCGAGCCGGGGGGCGGGCCGTAGTTGTTGGCCAGGTCGAAATGGGTCACGCCGAGGTCGAAGGCGCGGCGCAGCACGGCCCGGCCGGTTTCGAAGACGTCCACCCCCCCGAAGTTCTGCCACAGTCCCAGCGAGATGGGCGGCAGCATCAGGCCGCTGCGGCCGCAGCGACGGTAGGCGGCGTGTTCGTAGCGGCCGGGGGCGGCAAGCCAGCTTTCCGACGTCCCGCTTTTCGATGCCATGGCGGCGATCCTCCATTGGGTGCTTCCGGCATAGACTGCCGCGCCGCGCGGGAGCAAGAGTTGTGCCCTTGGGACTGGTGCCCTCTCCCGGATTCTGTAGGGTGGCGCCAGCCCACTGGCCTGGATTGGAATCACGCGAATGGCAAATTCTTCCGAGACCCCTTCTTCCGCCGGCACCGAAGCCGGCCGCGACTTCATTCGCGACATCATCCAGTCCGACCTCGACGCGGGCCGCATCAGCGAGGTGGTCACCCGTTTCCCTCCCGAGCCGAACGGCTATCTCCACCTCGGCCATGCCAAGTCGATCTGCCTCAATTTCGGGGTGGCCCAGGAGTTCGGCGGGCGCTGCCACCTGCGCTTCGACGACACCAACCCCACCAAGGAGGAGCAGGAGTTCATCGACTCCATCCAGGCCGACGTCCACTGGCTCGGCTTCGACTGGGGCGAGCATCTCTACTTCGCCTCCAACTACTTCGAGCAGCTCTACCAGTGGGCCGAAGACCTGATCGGCAAGGGGCTCGCCTACGTGGATGATTCCACCCCCGACGAGATCCGCGAGATGCGCGGCACCCTCACCGAGCCGGGCAAGGACTCGCCGTTCCGCGACCGCACCATCGCGGAGAACCTCGACCTGTTCCGCCGCATGCGCGCCGGCGAGTTCGCCAACGGCGCGCGGGTGCTGCGCGCCAAGATCGACATGGCCGCCGGCAACATCAACCTGCGCGACCCCATCCTCTACCGCATCCTGCACGCCACCCACCCGCGCACCGGCGATGCCTGGTGCATCTACCCGACCTACGACTTCACCCACGGGCAGTCCGACGCCATCGAGCACGTCTCCCACTCGATCTGCACCCTGGAGTTCGACGACCACCGCCCGCTCTACGACTGGTTCATCGCGCACCTGCCGGTGCCCTCCACGCCGCACCAGTACGAGTTCGCCCGGCTCAACCTGACCTACACCGTGCTCTCCAAGCGCGTGCTCACCCGCCTCGTGCGCGACGGGCACGTCAGCGGCTGGGACGACCCGCGCATGCCCACCCTCGCCGGGCAGCGCCGCCGTGGCGTGCCCCCCGCCGCCCTGCGCGAGTTCGTCAAGCGCGTCGGCGTGGCGCGGGCCAACTCGATGGTGGACCTGGCACTCTACCAGGACGCGCTGCGCGACGTGCTCAATGCCATCTCGCCACGGCGGATGGCGGTGCTGCGCCCGCTCAAGGTGATCATCGACAACTGGGAGGAGGGCCGCACCGAGACGCTGGAGGCGGTCAACAACCCCGAGCATCCCGAGATGGGCACGCGGCCGGTGAGCTTCGGGCGCGAAATCTACATCGAGCGCGACGACTTCGCGCTGGCTCCGCCGCCGCGCTTCCATCGCCTGGCACCGGGCCGCGAGGTGCGGCTGCGCTATGCCTACTTCGTCACCTGCCGCTCGGTGGAGCAGAACGCCGCCGGCGAGGTGACCGCGCTGCACGTGACCTACGACCCCGAGACGCGCGGCGGCGATGCCCCCGACGGACGCAAGGTGCGCGGCACCCTGCACTGGGTGGCCGCCCACGACGCGATCACCGCCGAGGCGCGCCTCTACAACCAGCTGTTCGGCCGCCCCGACCCCGGCGCCGACGGCGACATCATGGCCGACCTCGCCCCCGACAGCCTCGAAGTGCTCCAGGGCTGCAAGCTGGAGCCGTCCCTGGCCGGGCAGACGGTGGGCGAGGCCGTGCAGTTCGAGCGGCTCGGCTACTTCTGCCCCGACCCCGACAGCCGGCCCGATGCGCTGGTGTTCAACCGCACCGTCGGCCTGCGCGACAGCTGGGCCAAGCTGCACGGCGGGAAGAAGGGGTAGGAGACAGGGGAGCCTTCGCCGGCTGGGCCCGCGCGCCTGCACCTCCTTCGGCGAGGCCGGCCTCGGCTGGCCGAAGGGCGCGCGGACCAGCCCCTTCTTCACCCTCAACACTCTGATCGCCAGCCTCGGCATGGCGCTCAAGGCCACCTACGAACGCTTCTCTCCGAAGCATCTGCCCGTTCGTCGCGAACGTGACGGCCGCCATCCTCATGCGGCCCTCCGCCCCGCACCCGTTGCCGTCGCTTCCAATCTCACCCAAGGACTCCGGTTTTCCCCGGAGGAGCTTCGCGGAACATCGCACACGCGACAAAGTCACAATCTTCATCTAGAATAAAATCCATGCATGATTCAGCATGTTTTCGGGATGTCCCTCTAAGAGCAGTTTTTGCCCTAGGTATTGCCATACTGCGGATGCTTGGCCCGGTCCGGGCTTCCAATTTCGGCGGTTCGTTGATTTCTGCCGTCGGCCCATTCCTTTCGGCATCGAAGGTCGCTGATCATAATCTGCGGCAGGCTCTGCCGCAGATGGATGCCGCGGGCCGACAGGCAACCATTGCAACTGTATGGCGCAATGTCGGCCGCAACGTCGGTGAGCTTCCCCACCTCGCCGATCTGCGGGAGACGGGGATCGGTCCTGGATGGGAGATCGTCGGCCGGGAAAATATACCGAGAGGCCAAGCGATCTTCTTTTCGGCCCATATCGGCAATTGGGAGATGATTCTGCCCATCGCGGCACAACTCGGTCTCCTGGTATCCGGGGCCTATCGCCGTGCCTCCAATCCGGTGGCGGAGGCAGCGATCCAGGGGCTGCGCAGTGCCGCATGCGGCGGGAGAGTCTCCATGTTTCCCAAGGGGGCGCATGGTGCCCGCATGGCGCTCCGCCATCTGGCCGAGGGGGGGTCGCTCGGCCTGCTCATCGATCAAAAGATGAATGATGGGATCGTCGTCCCATTCTTCGGGCGGCCGGCGATGACCGCGCCTGCTGCGGCGCAGTTCGCATTGCGCTTTAACCTGCCTCTTGTTCCGATACACGTGGAGCGGGTGGGGCCGGCGCGACTACGCATGGTCTGCGAGCCCCCGCTGGTCCTGGCGGCGAGTGGCAACCGGCAGGCGGACGTCCTGGCCCTGGCCACGCTGGCGAATGCCTCGGTGGAACGCTGGGTGCGTGCCAATCCGGGCACCTGGCTTTGGGTGCACCGGCGCTGGCCGAAGGAAAGCTGACACACCCGAGGGACGCCGGCGCATGCTCTTTGCCCAATACGTTACGAATACGGAACGTTATGGGCGCGGGTATGCGCCGCGGGATCAGGCGGTTTTGGCGGGGGAGAGGGGCAGCGACGGAAGGATCGGCGCGTTGGGAATGGGGCGTGGCGCGCCAGGAAGGGGATCGCCCCACTGGGGCGGGATGAGGATGCGCAGGAGCGGGACGAGACGACGCCGAGCGGCGGGGGAGGCCGCCAGGAGGGCCTGGGCCTCGGGCTCGGCGAGGAGATGGCGGAGCTGGGAGGCGT
>CALNAL010000213.1 GCA_937874445.1 uncultured Acetobacteraceae bacterium
AAAGAATAAAGTCCTTTTGCTTCTTTTCCTTCAGGAAAAGAAGACCTTCCTTGCCTGACCCTATCCTTGCCTTGGGGCTGCGCGCCCCTATTCCTCTTCGCAGCGTTCCGGCGGGTGGGCGCCGCCGCGGGCGGCCGAGCCGCGGCCGGAGAGGGAGGGATTGGTCATGAAATACTCATGGGCCGAGATTGCCCGCTTGCCTGCCGCCGGGTGGGTGCGCCGCCACACGCTGTCCGCCCCCAGCTCCCAGCTCTGCTGGTTGTCGCGCAGGTTGGTCACCATGATCTGGTCGAGCACCTGGCGATGCACCGTGGGATTGCGGATGGGCACCAGGGTTTCGACGCGGCGTTCCATGTTGCGCTGCATCCAGTCGGCCGAGCTGATGTAGACCCGCGCCTGGCGGTTGGGCAGCCGCACGCCGTTGCCGAAGACGCAGATGCGCGAATGCTCCAGGAACCGTCCGACGATCGACTTGACGCGGATGTTCTCCGACAGCCCCGCCACTCCCGGGCGCAGGCAGCAGATGCCCCGCACCACCGCGCTGACCTTCACCCCCGCCTGCGAGGCCGCGTAGAGGTGGTCGATCAGCTTGTCGTCCACCAGCGAGTTCAGCTTGATCCAGATGGTGGCGGGCTTGCCCTCGCGGGCGAAGAGGATCTCGCGGTCGATCAGCTCGTCGAGGGTGGAGCGGATGGTCAGCGGCGAGAAGGCCACCGCGTCCATGCGTTCCGGCCGGGCATAGCCGGTCATGTAGTTGAACAGCCGCGCCGAATCGCGGGTGAGGTCGGGGTCGCAGGTGAAGAAGGAGAGGTCGGTGTAGATGCGCGCGGTGATCGGGTGGTAGTTGCCCGTGCCGAAATGCGCGTAGGAGCGCGTCGAGCCGCCCTCGCGGCGCACCACCAGGCTGAGCTTGGCGTGGGTCTTGAACTGGGTGAAGCCGTAGACCACCTGCACGCCCGCCGCCTCCAGGGCGCGCGCGAGATGGATGTTGGCCTCCTCGTCGAAGCGGGCGCGCAGCTCCACCATGGCGGTGACCGACTTGCCCGCCTCCGCCGCCTCGATCAGCGCCTTGACGATCGGGCTCGCGCGCGAGGTGCGGTAGAGGGTCTGCTTGACCGCCACCACGTTGGGGTCGCGCGCCGCCTGGCGGAGGAACTGCACCACCACATCGAAGCTCTCGTAGGGATGGTGGACGATCAGGTCCTTGGCGCGGATGGCGGCAAAGCAGTCCCCGCCGACGTCGCGGATGCGCTGGGGATAGCGCGGCGTGTAGGGCGGGAAGAGCAGGTCCGGGCGGTCGTCCACGATCAGCTGCTTGAGGTCCACCAGACCGAGCAGCCCCTCGCAGACGATCACCTCGTCAGGGGAGGCCTCCAGCTCGCGCACCACCAGCTCGCGCAGGTGGTCGGGCATGGCGCTGTCCACCGACAGGCTGATCGGCACCCCGCGCCGGCGGCGCTTGAGCGCGCTCTCGTAGGAGCGCACCAGGTCCTCGGCCTCGTCCTCGTATTCCACATCGGTGTCGCGGATCACGCGGAACATGCCGTGGCCCACCAGGGTGAAGCCGGGGAACAGCCGGTGCAGGAAGAGCGCCACCAGATGTTCCATCAGCACGAAGCGGATCGGCCCGCCCTGCGCCTCGACGCCGGCCGCGGGGGAGGCCGATGGGTGGGAGGCCGATG
>CALNAL010000214.1 GCA_937874445.1 uncultured Acetobacteraceae bacterium
CCCCCCCCCCCTTTTTTTTTTCAAGCAGAAGACGGCATACGAGATCTGCGCATGGCTCGTGGGCTCGGAGATGTGTATAAGAGACAGGCCTCGACCAGTTCCGCCTCGACGGGCTGCGCTTTGCCGCCGCCGCCTTCACCAACCTCACCCGCGACCATCTCGACTACCACCACACCATGGCCGCCTATCGCGCTGCCAAGCTGCGGCTCTTCGCCGAGCTGCTGCCCGAGGGAGCGCCGGCGGTGGCACATACCGCGCTGGAGCCCGAGACGATGGCCGCCCTGCGTGCCGTCGCCGCGCGCCGCCACCTCTCCCTGGCGGTGGTCGGCGAGGGCGGCGAGGCGATCGACCTGCGGCGTGCCACCCCCCTGCCCGACGGGCAGGAGATCGAGCTGGCCATCGGGGGCGCGCGGCAGGTGCTGCATCTGCCGCTGGTCGGGCGTTTCCAGGCCGACAACGCGCTGGTGGCCGCGGCCCTGGCGCAGGCCACCGGCACGGCGGACGCGCTCGCCGCCCTGCCCCATCTGCACGGGGTGCGCGGACGACTGGAGCGCGCCGCGGTGCTCCCCAACGGAGCGGCGGTCTATGTCGATTTCGCCCACACCCCCGACGGTCTGGAGCATCTTCTCGCCGCGCTGCGCCCGCACACGCGGGGGCGGCTGCACGTGGTGTTCGGCGCCGGCGGCGACCGCGACCCGGGCAAGCGGCCGCTGATGGGCGAGGTCTGTGCCCGCCTGGCCGACGTGGCGGTGGTCACCGACGACAACCCCCGCAGCGAGGAGCCCGCCGCCATCCGCGCCGCCGTGCTGGCCGGCACCGGCGGACGCGCCCGCGACGGCGGCCCGCGCGAGGCGGCGATCGCCTCGGCGCTCTCCGACCTCACCCCCGGCGACGTGCTGGTGGTGGCCGGCAAGGGCCACGAACAGGGCCAGACCATCCGCGGCGTGGTGCATCCCTTCGACGACGTCGCCGTGGTGCGCCGGCTGGTCGGGGAGTCCCGGCCATGATCCTGTGGGAAGCCGCCGATCTGCTGGAGGCCACGGGCGGGCGGATGGTGCGCCCCTTCGCCGCCGAGGGCATCTCCATCGACACCCGCACGCTGCACCCCGGCGAGATGTTCGTCGCCCTGACCGGCGAGGCGCGTGACGGCCATGCCTTCGTCGCCGCGGCCTTGCAGCGGGGCGCCGCCGGGGCGCTGGTTTCCGAGGTGCCCGCAGGACTGGACGGCGCGCCGCTGCTGGTGGTGGACGACACCCTGGCCGGCCTGCGGCGGATGGCCGGCTACGCCCGCGCCCGCTGCGACGGGCGGGTGATCGCCGTAACCGGCAGCGTCGGCAAGACCACCACGAAGGAAATGCTGCGCGCCGCCCTTGCTCCCCTGGGGGCGGTGCATGCCGCCGAGGCCAGCTACAACAACCACTGGGGCGTGCCGCTCACCCTGGCGCGCCTGCCCGCCGGCGCGGCGGCGGCGGTCATCGAGATCGGCATGAACCATCCCGGCGAGATCGCGCCGCTGGCCAAGCTCGCCCTGCCGCAGGTGGCGCTGATCACCGCCGTCGAGGCGACGCACATCGGCCACATGGGCAGCCTCGCGGCGATCGCCGACGAGAAAGTGTCCATCGGCCGCGGCCTGCTGCCCGGCGGCACGCTCATCCTGCCCGGCGACAGCCGGATGCTGGGGCGGCTGCGCGCCGGAGTGCCGGCGGAGGCGCAGATCCTCACCTTCGGTGCCGCTCCCGAGGCCGACGGGCGGCTGCTCGAGGCGAAGAGCGACCCCGAGGGCTGCTCCCTGCGCGCGCGCATCCTCGGACGCGAAGTCGCTCTGCGGCTGGCCGCGCCGGGGCGGCACATGGCGATGGACGCCGTCGCCGCCCTGCTCGGAGCGGCGGCCCTGGGCGCCCCCCCCATCGCCGCGGCCGAGGCGCTGGCCCGCTTCGTGCCGATGGCCGGACGCGGCGCCCGCCGCACCGTCGTCCTGCCCGGCCCCAGGCCCGGCGGCGTGCCCGGCGGCGTGCCCGGCGGCACCGTGCTGCTGCTCGACGAAAGCTACAACGCCTCGGGCGCCTCGGTGCGCGCAGCCCTGGCCGTGCTGGCCCTGCAGCCCGCCACGCGGCGCATCGCCGTGCTCGGCGACATGCTCGAACTCGGCGAGGCCGGCCCCGCCGAGCACCAGGGCCTGGCCCCGGCGGTGGTGGCGGGCGCGGACCTGCTGTTCACCTGCGGACCGCTGATGGCCGGGCTGCATGCGGCGGTGCCGCCCTCCCTGCGCGGCGCCCACGCCGAAACCTCCGAGGAGCTGGCGCCGCTGGTGGCCGCGGCCCTGCGGCCGGGCGACGCCGTGCTCGTCAAGGGCAGCCTCGGCAGCCGGATGAAGCGCATCGTGCAGGAAATCGAGGCCCCCGCGATCGCGGGGAAAGCGGGAGCGGCCTGATGCTCTACAACCTGATCTCGCCCTTCTCCGACAGCTTCATCGCCTTCAACCTCTTCCGCTACCTGACCTTCCGCTCGGGCGCGGCGTGCATGACCGCGCTGGTCATCAGCCTGGCCTTCGGCCCCTGCTTCATCCGCTGGCTGAAGTCCATCCAGACCAAGGGCCAGCCGATCCGCCCCGACGGGCCGCAGCGCCATCTGGTCGAAAAGAAGGGCACCCCCACCATGGGGGGCATGCTGATCCTCGGCTCGCTCACCATCTCCACCCTGCTGTGGGCCAACCTGCGCAACGGCTACGTGTGGATCACCCTGCTGCTCACTCTCAGCTACGGCGCGATCGGCTTCCTCGACGACTACATCAAGCTCGCCAAGGCCGATTTCCACGGACTTTCCGCGCGCGGCAAGCTGATCCTGCAAGGCGCCCTCGGGCTGATCGCCGGCATCGCCTTCATGCTGCTCACCCGCGCGCCGCTCTCCACCGGCTTTGCCATCCCGGTGTTCAAGGACGTGCTGATCCCGCTCGGCTATGCCTTCCCGCTGATGGCGATGACGGTGATGGTCGGCTTCTCCAACGCGGTGAACCTCACCGACGGGCTCGACGGTCTGGCCATCATGCCCACCATCATCGCCTGCTCGGTGTTCGCGCTGATCGCCTATCTGGTCGGCAACCGCGTGTTCGCCGACTACCTCCAGCTCAACTTCGTGCCCGGCGTCGGCGAGCTGGCGGTGTTCTGCGCCGCGCTGATCGGCGCGGGGCTCGGGTTCCTGTGGTTCAACGCGCCGCCGGCGGCGGTGTTCATGGGCGACACCGGCGCGCTCGCCCTCGGCGGGGCGCTCGGCGCCACCGCGGTCGCCACCAAGCACGAGGTGGTGCTCGGCATCGTCGGCGGGCTGTTCGTCATCGAGACCGTCAGCGTCATCATCCAGGTGTTCTGGTTCAAGCGCACCGGGCACCGCGTATTCCTGATGGCCCCCCTGCACCATCACTTCGAGAAGAAGGGCTGGGCGGAGGCGACCATCGTCATCCGTTTCTGGATCGTCGCCGTCATCCTGGCGCTGATCGGGCTGGGGACCCTCAAGATACGATGACCTATCCCTCCGATCTGTTCGCCGGCGAGGCTTTCGGGGTGCTCGGCCTGGGCAAGGCCGGGCTTGCTGCGTTGCGCGCGCTCACCGCCATGGGCGCCACGGTGACGGGCTGGGACGACCGCGAGCCCGCCCGCGCCGCCGCCGCCGCCGAGGGCTTCCCCATCGCCGAGCCCGACATGGCGCGCATCTCGGCGCTGGTGATCTCGCCGGGCATCCCCCATCTGCTGCCCAAGCCCCATCCGGTGGCCGCCCGGGCGCGCGCCGCGGGGGTGCCGATCCTCACCGACGCCGAGCTGCTCTACCGCGCCGTGCGCAAGGCGGGCTCCAAGGCGCGCTTCGCCGGGATCACCGGCACCAACGGCAAATCGACCACGACGGCGCTGCTCGCCCACATCCTGGAAACCGCCGGCCGCCCGGTGGCCGCCGGAGCCAACCTCGGCACCGCCGCGATTTCCCTGCCGCTGCTGCCCGACGATGGCGTCTACGTGCTCGAAATGTCGTCGTACATGTTGGAGCGAATCGCGACTCTCCGTTTCGATGTCGCGGTCATGCTCAACCTCAGCCTCGACCATCTCGACCGGCACGGCGACATGGCGGGCTACGCGCGCGCCAAGCGCCACATCTTCGACCGCCAGACCGCCGCCGACCTGGCGGTGTTCGGCATCGACGACGACTACGCCCGCGCCATGGCCGCCGAGTTCGGCGCCGGCCCCGCCCGGGTGGTGACGATCTCCGGGCACGACCCGCGGGCCGATGTGCACCCGCTCGGCACGAAGCTGGTGGACGCCGCCGGCGAGATCATCGATCTCGCCACGACGAAGGCGCTGCCGGGGGCGCACAACGCGCAGAACGCCGCCGCCGCCGCCGCGCTGGCCGCCCATCTCGGCGTGCCGCGCGCGGCCATCGCCGAGGGAATGCGCAGCTATCCCGGCCTGCCCCACCGCATCGAGACGATCTGCACCGTCGCGGGCGTGACCTTCGTCAACGATTCCAAGGGCACCAACGCCGATTCCACCGAGCGCGCGCTGGGCTGCTACGAGCGCGTGATCTGGATCGCCGGCGGCATGGCCAAGGCCGGCGGGGCGGAACCGCTGGTGCCGTGGTTCGACCGCATCGCCCTGGCGCTGCTGATCGGCCGCGACGCGCCGATCTTCGCCAGGACCCTGGCCGCCCACGGCGTGCCCTATCGCGAGGTAGGCACGCTGGAAAACGCGGTGGCGGAAGGCTGGCAGGCGGCCCGCGCCGGCACCGCCCCGGTGGTGCTGCTCTCGCCGGCCTCGGCCTCGTGGGACCAGTTCACCGGCTTCGAGCAGCGCGGCGACCGCTTCCGCGAACTCGCGCTGGCCATCGCGGCCGAGGAGGGGTGATGCTGCCACCGCTGTCGCGCGCCGATACCTCGCTGCTGGGTCGCTGGTGGTGGACCGTGGACCGCTGGACCCTGGTCGCCGTCGGAGTCCTGATCGGCTTCGGCTACGTCATGATGCTGGCCGCCTCCCCCGCCGTGGCGGAGCGCATCGGCCAGCCCCGCGACATCCTCATCCTCAAGCAGGTGCTCTTCCTCGCCGCCGCCGGGGTGACGGTGGTGGTGGTCTCGCTGCTCTCCCCGCGCGGGGTGCGGCGGGTGGCGCTGGCGGGCTGCCTGCTGGCGCTGATCTTCACCGCCATGACGCTGGTGATCGGCGTGGAGATCAAGGGCGCGCGGCGCTGGATCGCCCTGCCCGGCTTCTCGCTGCAACCCTCGGAATTCCTCAAGCCCTGCTTCGCGGTGGTGGCCGCCTGGCTGATCGCGGAGGGCAAGCGCAACCTGCACGTGCCCGGCACGGCGGTGGCCATCGGCATCTACCTCATCATCGCCCTGCTGCTGAAGTCGCAGCCCGACGTCGGCATGTTCGCCGTGCTGTCGGGGATGTTCTTCATCCAGCTCTTCGTGGCGGGGATGAACATCTTCCTCGCCTTCCTCTCGCTCGGGGGCTTCGCCGGGGTGGGGTTCGCGGCCTATCTCTTCTTCCCCCACGTGCATTCGCGCGTCGATCGCTTCCTCAACCCGGCCAGCGGCGACAACTACCAGGTGCAGCGCGCGCTGGAGGCGTTCGGCAACGGCGGGCTGCTCGGGCGCGGCCCCGGCGAGGGGCGCGTGAAGGACGTGCTGCCCGATGCCCATGCCGACACCGTGTTCGCCGTGGTCGGCGAGGAGTTCGGCCTCATCATCTGCCTGGTGATCCTCGGGCTGTTCGCCTTCATCGTCATCCGCGCGCTGCTGCGCCTGCTCGCCGAGCAGGACCTCTACGTCGTGCTGGCCGCCACCGGGCTGGTCACCGCCTTCGGCTTGCAGGCCTTCGTCAACATGGCCTCGACGGTCCACCTCATCCCCACCAAGGGCATGACCCTGCCCTTCGTCTCCTACGGCGGCTCCTCGGTGATCGCCATCGCGCTCGGTATCGGCATGCTGCTGGCCCTGACGCGAAAACGCCACAACGGAGACCTGTTGTGAACGCCCCCGCGATCGTCATCGCGGCCGGCGGCACGGGGGGGCACTTCTTTCCCGCCGAGGCGCTCGCCACCAAGCTGCACCGGCGCGGCCGGCGCGTGGTGCTGATGACCGACGCCCGCTCGGCCGGACTGGAAAGCCCCACCTTCGCCGGCTGCCAGCGCTTCGTGCTGCGCGGCGCCGGGGTGTCGGGACGGGGCCTGGGCGGCGCGATGCAGGGGGCGGTGGAACTCGCCGCCGGCACGCTGCAGGCGCGGCGCGCCTTCCTCGGCCTCAACGCCGCGGTCGTGGTGGGCTTCGGCGGCTAT
>CALNAL010000215.1 GCA_937874445.1 uncultured Acetobacteraceae bacterium
CTTGCGGGGAGGGGGGTCGTCGTCGTCGATAATCAAAGCAGGTACTCCGGCTATGACGTCAAGTCTGCGTTGTGCGGCTTGACCCGGGCGGGATGGGCGCGCCATATGCGCCACCTTCCTTCCCTCCCTTTCGGCAGGCTCGCGACCAGCTGATGCGCTTGCCGGAGTATGATCCGTGTCCGGGGGAGGAAGCCGGGCCGCTCCGCCGCGGCCGCGTGCAGAGATACCGCCATCCTGTGAGACTCCCAAGGTACCGTTCATGACCCTTCCTCTGATGCCCAAGGCGACGGCGGTCTGGCTGATCGAAAAGACCGCCCTGACCTTTGAACAGATTGCCGATTTCTGCGGCATGCACCCACTCGAGGTGCAAGCGATTGCCGATGGTGAGGTGGCGCAGGGCATCGTCGGCTACAACCCGGTGGCGCACGGCCAGCTCACGCTGGAGGAGGTCCGCCGCTGCGAGGGCGACAAGGAGCGCCGCCTGAAGCTGGCGCCCAGCTCGATCCCGATGCCCAAGAAGGTGCGCGGGGCGCGCTACACCCCGGTTGCCAAGCGCAATGACCGCCCGGACGGCATCGCCTTCCTGCTGAAGAACTACCCGCAGCTCACGGATGCGCAGATCGCCAAGCTGATGGGCTCGACGAAGGACACCATCCAGAAGGTGCGCGACCGCACCCACTGGAACAGCCCCAACATCAAGCCGCGTGACCCGGTGACGATCGGCCTGTGCAGCCAGACGGACCTGCATCTCATGGTGGAAGCGGCCAACGAGCGGCTCAAGCGCGAGGGGCAGGAGGTTCCGCCCCTGCCGATGCCCGAGTCCGACGAGGCGGCCTGATTTCCGGGGCGCAGGCGGCACGTGCGCCCCTTCTCTCCCCCGCCGGGGAGGCCTGCACAGCGGTACGGCGCTCTCGTCCGCGCCCCGGCGTCCGGGACTCTCGGGCAGGGGAAGCGGGGCGCAGGGAAAACGGCTCCTTCTCACGGCGTCAGGCCGTGGCGCCGCGAGACGTCAAGACGGGGGAGTGGGCTGTCAGGCTGGAGTTTGCAGGCGTTCCATCTCTTCCTTGACCCGCAGTTTCTCGATCTTCAGTTTGGCCAGGGTCTCTCCGTCCGGGCGGGGGCGCTGATCCTCTTCGGCGATTCGGGCTTCGAGGCTGGCGTGGCGCTGCTTGAGAGCTTGGACGCGGGACTGCACGGTCATGGGGCCTCCTCTCGAAAGAGTGGTGGTGGTCATTGGCACGCACCTTCGGCCCCGCAGCCGGCGGATCTCCGTCGAAAAACCGACGGGACCGGAACCGCGTGCCATAGAAGCGTAATCCGCCCCGCCGGGCTTTGCCAGCAAAACGGCATGACACCTGCGCAATCTTTGCCCCCGCAGCGCAACCTCGGCGATGGTCGTCCCCCCGGCTGGTGTGCTAGGGCCTTTGCATGTTGACGGATCGCGACTCCCTGCTGCGCAAGCTGCACGAACTGAGAAGCGAACATCGCGATCTCGATACCGTGATCGTGCGCCTCTCCGAACTCGCCGGCTCCGACCAGCTCCAGCTGCAACGTCTGAAAAAGCGCAAGCTCGCGCTCAAGGACGAGATCTCCTGGCTGGAATCGCGGCTGATTCCGGACAGCACCGCCTGAGGAGCCAGCCCGTGACCCAAATTCCTTCTCCTCTGGTCGGCGTGATCATGGGCAGCCAGTCCGACTGGGCCACCCTGGCCCATGCCGCCGAGACGCTCGCGCACCTGGACATCCCCCACGAGATGCGCATCGTCTCCGCGCATCGCACGCCCGACCGCCTGCGTGCCTACGCCACCACCGCCCGCACCCGCGGGCTGCGGGTGATCATCGCCGGGGCCGGCGGGGCGGCGCATCTGCCGGGCATGTGTGCCGCCTGGACCGCGCTGCCGGTGCTCGGCGTGCCGGTGGAAAGCCACGCCCTCAAGGGCATGGATTCGCTGCTGTCCATCGTGCAGATGCCGGCCGGCATTCCGGTGGGCACGCTGGCCATCGGCCGGGCCGGCGCGATCAACGCGGCGCTGCTGGCCGCCGCCATCCTGGCCACGACCGATCCGGCCCTGGCCTCCCGTCTCGACGCCTTCCGCGCCGCCCAGACGGCCGCGGTGGCCGAGGTTCCAGTGGCAGTTTCGGCATTGGAAGTTCCGACATCATGAGCATTCCCCTGCCTCCCAATTCGACCATCGGCATCGTCGGCGGCGGCCAGCTCGGCCGCAGGGCGGCGCGGGCGGCAGCCCGGCGCGGCTCCCGCTGCCATGCCCGCCCCCCCGCGCCCGAGGCCCCCGCCTCGCAGGTGGCCGCGGCCACCACCCTGGGCTCCTACGACGACCCGGCGGTGCTGCGCGCCTTCGCCTCCCAGGTGGATGTCATCACCTTCGAGTTCGAGAACATCAACGCCGAGGGGCTGGATCTGCTGGCCAAGCTCCGCCCCGTGCGGCCCTCGCCCGCGGCGCTGCGCATCAGCCAGTTCCGCCTGGCCGAGAAGAGCTTCCTCAACGGCATCGGCGTGCCCACTGCCCCCTGGGCGGCGGTGGACAGCGTGGAGGCGCTGCAGGCCGCGGTGCGTCGCATCGGCATGCCGGCCGTGCTCAAGACCGCCCGCCTCGGCTACGACGGCAAGGGCCAGGTGACCATCTCCTCCGAGGACGAGATCCCCGAGGCCTTCGCCACCCTCAACCCCAAGCCGCTGATCCTCGAAGGCTTCATCGATTTCACCTGCGAGATCAGCGTGATCGTCGCGCGCGGCTCGGACGGGCAGATGTCGGCCTTCGACACGATGGAGAACGCCCATCGCGACCACATCCTCAACCTCACCTATGCTCCCGCGCGGGTGACCGCCGAGGTCGCGGCGGCGGCGCAGAACATTGCCCGCCGCGTCGCCGAGGGGCTCGACCTGGTGGGGCTGCTGGCGGTGGAGATGTTCGTCACCTCCGACGGCCGGGTGCTGGCCAACGAGATCGCCCCGCGCCCGCACAATTCCGGCCACTGGACCATCGATGCCTGCCCGGCCAGCCAGTTCGAGATGCACATCCGCGCCGTGGCCGGACTGCCGCTGCCGCCGGCCACCCGCCATTCCGACGCGGTGATGAAGAATCTGGTCGGCCCCGAGGAGCTGGCGCTGTGGCCGCAGATCGTCGCCACGCCGGGGCTGATCGCGCACCACTACGGCAAGCACGAGGCCCGTCCCGGCCGCAAGATGGGCCATGTCACGCGGCTGTTCCCGCTCGGCGGGCTGCCCGGACCGTTCGGCATCGCCGACGCGCTCGGGCCGCTGGGGGCCGCGGTCCCCGAGGGGAAGCAGGACTAGAGCGCGATGACATTTGGCGGACTCGCCGAATGTCTGAATCGCGTGAAGAAACAATGAGATAGAGCGAGGGGCGTGAGCGCACACGAACGCATCCCGCTCTAGGACGCCGGACCACATGAGCATTCCCGACGACATCTTCACCGAGCCGGAAAACGTCGATCCGGATACCCTGGCCAACCTTGGCCCGCTGCGCCGCCTGGCCGGCATCTGGGAGGGGCGCAAGGGGGCGGATACCAATCCCAAGGCGGACGGGCCCGAGGAGCGCGCGTATTTCGAGCGCATCGAGATGCAGCCCATCGATCCGCAGACCAACGGCCCGCAGCTCCTCTACGGCCTGCGCTACCACCAGCACGTCAACACGCCGGAGGAGGAGACCACCTTCCACGACCAGATCGGCTACTGGCTGTGGGAGCCTGCGACCGGCCTGCTGATGCAGACGCTGGCGATTCCGCGCGGCCAGGTGGCGCTCTCGGTCGGCCACGCCGCGGCCGATGCCCGCACGCTGATCGTCGAATCCAGGCGCGGCGTGACCGACTACGGCATCTGCTCGACGACCTTCCTCGAGCAGGCCTTCCGCACGGATTCCTTCCGCCTGGAAATCACCTTCCTCGCTGACGGCTCGTGGAGCTACGTGAGCGACACGACGCTGGCGGTGCGCGGCCAGGCCGAGCCCTTCCGCCACCGCGACTGCAACACGCTGCACAAGGTGGGCGAACCCGACTTCAACCCCTGGCTGCGGGCCCTGCGCACGGCCTGAATTTCCCTGCGGGCCCTCCCGGCTCGCGCGAACGCTTTCCGCCCCGGGCATTTTCGGTCGCACGGGGCTCGCGGAAAACGCTTGCGCCTTCTGTTTCCCCGTCTAGGCCCGCATGTAGGAGGCGATCTCGACGAGGTTGCCGTCGGGGTCGCGCACATAGACCGACTGCATCGGCCCCAGTGCGCCGATGCGGTCCACCGGGCCCTTCTCGATCAGGATGCCGCAGCCCTGGAGATGGCCGATCACCTCGGGGATGGGCACCGCCGAGATGAAGCAGAAATCCGCCGCCCCCGGCATCGGCACCCGGGCTGCCACCCAGGAATGCTCGGTGGTGTCGGAGGGCCGAAGGTTGATCTTCTGCCCCCCGAACTTCAACGCGGTGCGGTTGTCGCGTCCGTAGATATCCACCTCCATTCCCAGCACCCGTTCGTACCAGGCGGCGCTTTCGTCCACGTCACGGACGTTGAGGACGAGATGGTCGAGCCGGTCCACCGCGAAACGCATGGCCTCTCCTCTCAGGTCAGGTCGGCGTAGAAGTCGTTGCCTTTGTCATCGACGACGATGAAGGCGGGGAAGTCTTCCACCTCGATGCGCCACACCGCTTCCATGCCGAGTTCGGGGAACTCCAGCAACTCGACCTTGCGGATGCAGTCCTGTGCGAGGCGGGCGGCCGGGCCGCCGACGCTGCCGAGGTAGAAGCCGCCGTATTTCTTGCAGGCCTCGCGCACCTGGGCGGAGCGGTTGCCCTTGGCGACCATCACGAAGCTGCCGCCGGCCGCCTGGAAGGGCCCGACATAGGGGTCCATCCGCCCCGAGGTGGTGGGGCCGAAGCTGCCGGAGGGCTTGCCCGCCGGGGTCTTGGCCGGGCCGGCGTAATAGACCGGATGGTCCTTGATGTAGTCGGGCAGGCCCTGTCCGGCGTCCAGCCGCTCCTTGAGCTTGGCGTGGGCGATGTCGCGGGCCACCACCATGGTGCCGTTGAGCGAGAGGCGGGTCTTGACCGGATACTGCGAGAGCTGCTTGCGGATTTCGCTCATCGGGCGGTTGAGATCGACGCGCACCACCTCGCCGTTCATCACCTGCTCGGCGACCTCGGGGGAGGGCAGGTATTTCGCCGGATCGGTCTCCAGCGCCTCGAGGAACACGCCCTCGGCGGTGATCCTGGCGCGGGCCTGGCGGTCGGCGCTGCACGAGACGCCGATGCCCACCGGCAGCGAGGCCCCGTGGCGCGGCATGCGGATGACCCGCACGTCGTGGCAGAAATACTTGCCCCCGAACTGCGCGCCGATGCCCAGCTTGCGGGTCATTTCCAGGACCTGCTCCTCCATGCCGACGTCGCGGAAGGCATGGCCGGAGCGGTCGCCCTGGGTGGGCAGGTCGTCGAGATAGTGGGTGGAGGCGAGCTTGACCGTCGTCATCGTCGCTTCGGCGGAGGTGCCGCCGATGACGATCGCCAGATGGTAGGGCGGGCAGGCGGAAGTGCCGAGGGTCTTGACCTTGGCTTCCAGGAAGGCGGCGAGCTTCTCGGGGGTGAGGATCGCCCGCGTCTCCTGGAAGAGGTAGCTCTTGTTGGCCGAGCCGCCGCCCTTGGCGACGAAGAGGAACTCGTATTCCTCGGCCGCCTTCTCGCCCGCCGCGGCGTGGATGTCGATCTGGGCGGGGAGGTTGTTGGCGGTGTTGACCTCCTCGAACATGGAGAGCGGCGCGTTCTGCGAGTAGCGCAGGTTGGTCTCGGTGTAGGTGCGGAAGACGCCCTTCGCCAGCGCCTCCTCGTCATCGCCCTCGACCCAGACGCGCTGGCCCTTGTGGCCGATGATGATGGCGGTGCCGGTATCCTGGCACATCGGCAGCACGCCGTCGGCGGAGATCACCGCGTTCTTGAGCAGGTCGAGCGCCACGAAACGGTCGTTGGTCGAAGCCTCCGGGTCATCGAGGATCCGGCGCACCTGGGCGAGATGGGTGGGGCGCAGCAGGTGGGAGATGTCGTGGAAGGCGACACGGGTCAGCTCGGTGAGCACCTCGGGGGCGATGCGCAGGATGGTGCGCCCCGCGGCCTGCACGGTGGAGACGCCGGCGATGTCGAGCTTGCGCCAGGGGGTCGATCCGGGCCCGAGGGGGAACATCGGGCTGTAGAGGAAGCTGGGCGAGGGAGTGGGCATGGACAGTCTCCATCGCGCCGATCGGGCGCTAGTTGTTTTTGGGATTGGGGCGGCGCCGGAAGGCGTCGAGACTGACGACCTGGGGCTGTCTCTTATACACATCTGACGCTGCCGACGAAGGCTTAGGTGTAGA
>CALNAL010000216.1 GCA_937874445.1 uncultured Acetobacteraceae bacterium
AGACGGGTCGGGATGGGTCGCTTGCCCCGCCCCCGCGGAAGCCGCCGGCGGCATCCCCAGAACCACCCCCAGCGCAGCCAGGATCGAGGTCAGCACCACGCCCAGCCGCGGCATCAGAGAACCAGCACCCCGACCTGCTTGGCCTGGCCCTCGGGCTCGACGTGGATCGTCACCGAAAGCCCGGGGCGCTCGGCCTTCAGCGCGTCCTCGATGCGGTCGCAGATGGCATGCGCCTCGGCCACCGTCATGTGGCCGGGCACCACGAGATGGAACTCCACGAAGGCGGCCGGCCCGGCAAAGCGCATGCGCACGTCATGCGCCTCCAGCGCGCCCGCGGCATGACGCGAGACGATGCTGCGCATCCGTTCCTCCTCCTCGGCGGGAGGGGCGATGTCCATCAGCCCGCCCACCGATTCGAAGATCAGCCGCGAGCCGGCATAAAGAATATAGCAGGCGGTCGCGGCGGCGAGCAGCGGGTCGAGCATGTGGATGCCGGTGAGCACCACCAGCGACACGCCGGCCAGCACGCCGAGCGAGGTGACGACATCGGAGGCCAGGTGGCGCCCGTCGCCCACCAGGGCGGGGGAGCGCAGGCGCCGGCCGATGCGGAACAGCACCCCCGCCCAGGCCCCGTTGATCAGGGTGGCCACCCCGTTCAGCGCCATGCCGAGCAGCGGCGCGTCGAGCGGCTGGGGATGAAGAAAGGCCGTCCAGGCATGGCGGAGGATCTCCACCGCCGCCACCACGATCAGCACCCCCTCGATCACCGCGGCGATGAACTCGATCTTGGTATGGCCGTAGGGGTGGTTGGAGTCGGCGGGCCGGGCGGAAAGGCGCAGCGCGAACAGCGCCACGAAGGAGGCCACGACATTGACCACCGACTCCGCGGCGTCGGAGAACAGGGCCGTGCTGCCGGTGACCTGCCAGGCCGCCAGCTTCAGCCCCAGTACCGTCACCCCGATGCCGATCGTGCCGACGGCGATGCGTTCGGCCTGCGTCACGTCCTTCGCCCCCCTTCCCGTGCAGCCCTTGCTCTAGCATCCGCAACGATGGGCGTCACGGGCGGGATCGCAGCCTCCGCCGACTATCCAAACGCGCCGACCTCGTGGCTGACCGCGGTGGCGATCTCGCGGATGAGGTCGAAGTCCACGCGCATCGGTTCGAACACCTCGGCGGTCTCGCGGGCGTAGCCGGCCGAGGCGCGCGGGCCGGCGGGCTCGCCGTAGTCGCACTCCGCCGAGGGGTCGGGGGCGGCGGGGAAAATTTCGGCCAGCAGCTTGAGCGTGCGGGGAATCTCCAGGCGCAGCACCGCCGCGTCCAACGAGGCGCGGGTGAAGCCGTGGCGCGGGGAAAAATCGGAGATGTGCGTGCTGGTCAGCCAGATGTGGTGGACCAGGGCGAGGCGCAGCGCATGCAGCAGCACCTCGCGCGGGGCCATGCGCGGGGCATCGGGCCAGGCGGCGCGCAAGGCGAGGTGGTCGGCCTGCACGCGCAGGAACATCGCCCGCGTCGAGGCCCACAGCCCCAGCCGCTCCAGCGCCTTGGCGACCGAGCCCAGCGCCTCGCGCCGGCCCGGCCTGGCGGTATGGGCGGCGCGGTCGAGCCAGGTGCCGGGGTCGAGCGTGCCCACCACGGCGCGCAGCACGTCGAGATCGGAATGCGCCAGGGCGTGCTCGGCCAGCGCCAGGGCGCGGTGGAAACGGCGCGAGTTCGCGCGCATCTCGGGGAAGGTCTCGGGGTGGCGCGCGGCGGCGGCGCCCAGGCCCTGGAGCGTGTTGGCCATCCAGCCGAGCTGCTGGAGGATGGCGTTGTTGGGGATGGCGCGCAGGTCGTGCGGCCGGCGGATCTGCACCGCATCGCCCATGCCGTCGGTCTGGCGCGCCGGCGGCCGCGAGCCGGTGCGGTCGAGCAGCGCCGGGCCGAAGGCGCCCAGCAGCGCGCCGTAACCGGCATCGTCCACCAGCCCCTCCATGCCCACCCGCACCGCGGCGAAGAAGTCGGAGGCAAAGTCGGGGTCGTCGTACACCGGGTCGGAGAGCTGGCCCGCCGGGGAATGGAAGGCATGCTCGGCGATGCGCGCCACCGTGGCCAGGGCGAGCTGGGGCGTGCCGAACAGCAGATAGCCGTCCCCTCCCTGGAAGGCGGTCTCCTCGCGCACCGCCACCGAGGCGCGGTTGAGCGCATGGCGCGAGGCGGTGGGGGAAAGATAGCGCAGCCGCGAGGCCATCGAGCCGGGATGCGCCCCGCGCCCGACGCTCTCGCCGTGGGTGTCGAAGAGGATCACCTCCACCCCCGAGACGCCGTGGCGCTCCAGGGTCGCGGCGATCTTCATGCGCAGGCGCTCGACGAGATAGGTGGCCGCCAGCTGCCCCACGAAGCGGCCGGAATCGGAGTAGCCGAACTGCAGGGCGAGGCGGCCGGTCTTTTTCAGGTAGGCGCGGTAGTGCGGCGAGCGCAGCGCCTCGTCGAGCACCTCCGCGCCGCGGCCCAGCGCCTCGGCGGTCTCGAACAGCGGGCTGATCTCGACATGCTCCTCCACCCCGAACAGGCGCGCGAGCCACAGCGCCGCCAGCAGGGTGTAGCCGCTCTCCGTCTCGGCGATGAGGAAGCGCACCGGGGTGGAGGCGTCGATGTGCTTGACGATCTGCGCCACCGTCATCATCAGGCGCGCCGCCGAGGCCTGCTCGGCCAGCATCGCGCCGAAGTCCACCGGCACCGGCGTGACGCTATCCAGCGCCGCGTTGATGGCGACCAGCAGGGCGCGGCGGCGGGCGGGGTCCTCGGGAGAATCCGAGATGCCCAGGCGCTGGCGCACCACGTTGTGCACCTGCGCGGCGTTGAGGCGGGTGTGGGTGTGGGCCAGCGCCAGCCCGTGGGAGGCCAGCCCCGCGCGGGCCACGCACAGCGCCAGCGCGCGTTCCTCCGGCGCGGCGGCGATGGCCGGGGCGAACAGTTCCATCAGCGGCGCGGTGGTGTGCAGCGCCGGGGCGGCGGATTCGATCAGGGCATGGGCGAAACGGGCGACCTCCGGCCCCTCGGGATCGGCGGGCACGGCCGCGATCTGGCCGTCCACGGCGGTGAGCGCCTCGGCGATGCGCCCGCGCAGGGCCTCGGCCTCGGGAATGCCCGCGAGCTGGCCGGACAGGCGCTCCAGTTGCAGCTTCTTCATCCGCAGGCGCAGGCGGACCATGTCGAGCCAGGTGATGTCGGTGCGGCCGTCGGTGTCGTAGCCGACCCAGGAGGAGAGCACGAGCGGGCGGGGCACCAGCTCGGTCCAGCGATCGGGCCAGGAGGAGCGGGCGGCCCGCAGCAGGGCCGCGTTGAAGGCGTCCAGCGCGTCGCGCCCGCGGGAGATGGCGGCGGTGGCCTGGGTGAACTCGCCCTCCAGGGTGATGCCCTGCGGACGATGGGAGGCGAATTCGCGCGCCGGTCCGCCGCAGGCCATGTCGGCCAGGGTCTCGGCGACCTCGGGCGGCAGGGCGAAGGTGGGATGGGCGGTGAACACCGCGGCATAGCGGATGCGCTGCACCGCCTCGCAGAACTCGCTCCAGCGCACCGGGCTGTCGGCCGGGTCGGGACGCAGCACCACCTCGGCGACATGCTCCAGCGCCGCCCGGTTGGCCTCGGGGTCGGTGCCGCCGACATAGCCCGCCAGGCGTCGGGCCCGGTCGGCGAAGGCGACGTCGCGCAGGTGGCGCACCAGCGCCCACAGCGCCGCCGTGTCGAGACGGCCGGAATCGATGCGGCGCATGATGGCCAGCGCCACCGCCAGGACCGGGTTGCCGAACGGATCCTCGTCGGCGTCCTCGCGGGCCTGGCCGACCAGCTCCAGCAGCTCGCGGGCCAGAGCGGCCGCGTCGATGGTTCCGCAATCGGATGTGTTCTCGTCCATGCCCC
>CALNAL010000217.1 GCA_937874445.1 uncultured Acetobacteraceae bacterium
ATTCCACACGTTCGAGAAAGCATCCGTTCCAGGGTGGGCCGAACTTCCCGCTCCCGGATGAAAGCGACGGGGCCGACGGCAGGACGGCCGGATGGTCTGCTTGCGCAGTGACGGAAGTATTTTTCTATAACGACCAGTAAAAGGTCGAACAGGGTGGAGGAAGCACCATGAGTCATGCCTCTAGTCTTGACGTCGAGGATGACGCGATCTGTCCGGCGGGTCAGACCATGGCGCGCTGACGGCCGGTCCCCCTTCATCCTCCTCCGGAACCCTCCTCATGTGCCCGTCAGGTTGCGAAATGTCGCTCTCAGCCGAGGCTTCCCTTCCGGTCGCGCCGGTCTCCCCCCGACGGCGGCGCTCCTTCAACGCGCTGGCCTTCGGCTTCATCGTGCCGGCGGTGGTGATCGTCTTCCTGGTTTCCATCTATCCGGTCTTCGACGCGGTGGTGCTCAGCCTCTACAAGACCAGCTACGCACGTAAGGTCGCCTTCACCGGCCTCGCCAACTATCTCGCCCTCTTCCGCGACCCCACCTTCTGGAGCGATACCCTCAATTCGCTGATCTACACGGGCGGTTCGCTGGTGCTGGTGCTGCCGCTCAGCCTCGGGCTCGCGATGCTGCTGGCCCGCGAGTTTCCGCTGCGCGGACTGGTGCGCACCATCGTGGTGCTGCCCTGGGTGGTGTCGCAGACGGTGGTGGCGCTGCTCTGGGCCTGGCTGCTCAACGGCGACTTCGGCCCGCTCACCTGGCTGTTCGAGGCGGCGAGCGGCGTGCGGCCGGCCTTTCTCTCCGACCCCACCCAGGCGATGGGCTCGCTCATCGTCGTCAATGTCTGGGCCAGCTATCCGCAGGCGACGCTGCTGCTGCTCGCCGCGGTGCAGACCATCCCCCACGAACTCTACGAGGCCGCCGCGGTGGACGGCGCGACGGGATTCGCCGCGCTGCGCAACGTCACCCTGCCGCTGATCCGCCCGACGCTGCTGGTGGTGATGATCCAGCTCACCCTGCTCTACTTCAACATGGTCACGCTGATCTACACATTGACCGGCGGCGGGCCGCTCGGCGGAACCGAGACCCTGGCCGTGCGGGTGATGAAGACCAGTTTCGAGAACTGGGATCTCGGCAAGGGCGCGGCCCTCGGGCTGATCATCACCCTCATCAACCTGCTGATCAGCATGGTCTACATGAAGACCCTGCGCACGGAAGCGAAGTGAGGCCGCGATGAACCTCTCCCGTTCCCTGCTCCGCCGCCTCGCCCTGCTGGTCTTCGCATTGCTCGCGTGCATCTTTGCCGCCGGGCCGATCGTGTGGGGCGTGGCGACCGCGCTCAAGCCCGCCGCCGAGGTGATCCTCTACCCGCCGCGCCTGCTGCCCTCCACGTTCACGCTGGAAAGCTTCCGGCAGGTCTGGAACGATTCCAACTTCCCCGTGTTCTTCCGCAACTCCCTGCTGGTCACCGGGATCTCCACCGTGGTGAGCCTGGTGGTCTCCGTGCATGCCGCCTACGGGCTCGCGCGCTTCGGCTTCCGCGGCAAGAGCATGCTGATGGTCGGACTGCTTGCCACCTCGATGATCCCCGGCATCGCCATCCTGGTGCCCCTCTACAACCTCTCCGTCCACACCGGGCTCTACAACTCCTTCACCGGGATGGTGCTCGTCTACACGGCGTGGAACATCCCCCTGCTGGTGTGGCTGCTGAAGGGATTCTTCGAGAGCGTGCCTGTGGAAATGGAGGAGGCCGCGCTGATCGACGGATGCACCCGCATTCGTGCCTTCTACACCGTGGTCATGCCGATCGCGCGTGCCGGGATGCTCGCCGGCGTCATCATGGGCATGATGTTCGTCTGGAACGACTTCCTGATCGGCTTCACGCTTGCCGTCACCGAGAACCGCCGGCTGATTCCCTACGGGCTGTTCAGCTTCATCTCCAATATCGGCGTCGACTGGGGACAGCTGATGGCCGCCACGGTGATCTCGCTGCTGCCCGTCATCGCCGCGTTCCTGGTGCTGCAGAAGTGGCTCGTCCAGGGGCTGATGGCCGGGGCCGTCAAGGGCTGATGACTTCCATGCAAAGCCAAAAAAGAATTCCAGGAGGAACCCTCATGAAAACCTGCAAGCGCAGAACCTGCCTGCAACTCGGAGCCGGAGCGCTGGCGGCCGGCATGTTCGCCGCCCCCGCGCGCGCGGCCAGGCCGCTGAAGTTCTGGACCTTCCTCGCCACCCAGGGCACCGACCCTCGCTCGGTCGCCCTGCGCGAGGTGGTGGAAGGCTTCAACCGTTCGCAGTCGCAGTGGGAAGTCGCTGTCGAATCCATCAACTTCGCCCGCTTCGACAACGTGGTCATCCAGGCCACCGCCGCCGGCCAGGGGCCGGACATGCTCAACGTCTATACCGATCAGTTGCCGATGCACGTGGCCGCCGCCACGGTGGCCCCGCTCGATGCCCAGCTCGGCGCCGGCTGGGCCGCGGAGGCGAAGGACTTCGCCGTCTCCCCCGATTTCATGCGCTTCGGCGGCAAGCTGATGGCCGTGCCGTGGGAGGCCCGGGTGTGGCTGCTGTGGTATCGCCAGGACCTGCTCGCCGCGGCCGGCCTGTCGGTTCCCAAGACGCTCGACGAGTTGAAGAGCGTGGCGGCGAAGCTCTCCAGCGACACCGCCATGGGCTTCGGCTTCGGCGCTTCCACCGGCGCCCTCGGGGCCGGGGCGATCGAGGCCTTCGTGCCGATCTTCTGGGGCGCCGGCGGCACATTGTTCGACGCGCAGGGCAAGACCCTGATCAACAGCGACGCCGGGGTGAAGACCATGACCTGGCTGCGCGAGATGGTCGCCGCCAACGCCATGAAGAAAACCGTCGTCGGCATGTCCGTCGAGGACGCGCTGACCTCGGTGAAGGCCGGCACCATCGACATGACGGTGATGGGCAGCTTCCGCGTGGGCGCGGCCCGCGCCGCCGCGGCCACCGGCGACAAGCTGCTCACCGCGCCGGTGCCGGGCTGGAGCGCCGGCAAGCCCTCGCCCGCCCGCGTCGCCAGCCAGACGCTCGCCCTCGGCGCCAACAGCAAACATCCCGATGGGGCCTGGGCTTTCATCCAGTACTACCTCCGCCCCGAATCGCAGATGGCCTTCGCGCGGGCCGGCGTCATGCCCAGCCGGCTTTCCACCTACAACCTTCCCGACTTCGACAAGCTGCCCAACGCCGCCGAACTGCGCCAGTGGGCCGCCTACCTGCACGAGAATGGAAAAATGGAGGCCACGCCGAAGGATTTCTCGATGCTCTCCGAGGCCCTCGCGACCGCCATCCAGCGCACCGTGGTGCAGGGCATGGACCCCAGGCAGGCTCTCGACGAAGCGGCTCGCGCCTACAACAGCCGCCAGAGATAGGCGGACGGCGGAGCGGGGAAAGACGGTGGCGCCCCGCTCCGTCCGAACGGGAGCGTGACCCGCGCCCTCCGCCGCCCCCAATCCGACTCGTTCACGCTCCAAACTCCAGAGGATATCCATGACCGAATCCGTTCACAGCCACTCGGACGTGGTGGTCGTCGGCGGCGGGCCCTCCGGCCTCGTCGCGGCGATCTCGGCCGCGCGGGCCGGCGCCAAAACCCTGCTGATCGAGCAGTACGGCTTCCTCGGCGGCATGGCGACGGCAGCCTCCGTCGGACCCTTCTCGCCCTTCCACTACGACGACCAGCAGATCACCGTGGGCATCCCCCAGGAGCTGATCGAGCGCCTGATGGCCGCCGGCGGCTCGACCGGGCATCTCAAGTGCATCCCCGAATACGGCTCAGGCGCGACGATGGCATATTTCGACCGCGAAATATACAAGGAGGTTGCCTTCGACATGGTCGAGGAGGCGGGCGTGCGGCTGCTGCTGCATTCCTTCCTCGCCGACGCCATCGTCGAGAACGGCCGGGTGCGCGGCGTGCGGGTGGCCAACAAGTCCGGCCTGCAAAGCGTGTTCGGCAAGGTGGTGGTGGATGCGACCGGCGACGGCGACGTGGCCGCCGCCGCCGGGGCCGCCTTCCAGTGGGGCCGCCAGGGCGACGAACTCGCCCAGCCCATGACGATGTTCTTCGAGATGGCCGGCGTCGATGTCGCCGCCCTGCGCGGCTACATCGCCGCGCATCCGGCGGATTTCGAATGGACCTCGGTGCTGAAATCGCCCCGGCCGATCCCCCGGGAATTCACCCAGGACTACTTCGTGGCCCAGGGGTTCAAATCGTTCGTCGCCGCCGCGAAAGCCGCCGGCGAACTCGAGCTAGGGCGCGACACGGTGCTGCTGCAGAGCACGCTGCGCGAGGGCACCATCGTCTTCAACTCCACCCGCATCGGCAAGCTGCGCGGCACCGACGCCGACCAGTTCACCGAGGCCGAGATCGTGGGCCGGCGCCAGGCGATGTCGCTCGCGGCCTTTGCCAGGAAATATCTTCCGGGATTCGCCAATGCCTATGTCTGTTCCACAGGCGGACAGATCGGCGTGCGCGAGAGCCGGCACGTGCTCGGCGAATATGTCCTGACGCGCGACGACGTGGTCGAGGGGCGGCGCTTCCCCGACGTGGTGGCGCGCGGCTTCTTCCCCGTCGACATCCACGACCCCAAGGGAGGCAAGGGCTACCAGGAAGGCGGCTCCACCTGGATCAAGCCGAAGGGCCCGTACGACATTCCCATCCGCTGCCTGATCCCGCACTCCACCGACGGGCTGGTGCTGTGCGGGCGCAACATCTCGGCGACGCACGAGGCCCACGGCTCGCTCCGGGTGATGGGCACGGCCTTCGGCATCGGCCACGGCGCCGGCGCGACCGCCGCGGTGGCCGCCCTCTCCGACGTCGCGCCGCGGGAGGTGGACGTGGCCCGGGTGCAGAAGCTGCTGATCGGGCAGCGCGCCAATCTCGACCTGAAGGGCTCCAACTCCTTCGCAGCCACGCCCTGACGGCGTGCCCTCCCCCGGGCCAGGCGGTCGCACGGGGAGGCCGGCGTGTTCAGCCGCCTCCCCCCCCTCTCGCCGCCTTGGGCCCGCCGGGCTACCCTGCGGGCCTTGGAAAGGCAGGATACAGGGAGGCCGGCCCATGGCACAGCACGCGCCGACGCGCCGCGAGGCGATCCGCTATTCGATCCTCTGCTCGCTCCTGGCGCTGCCCTGCGGAGGGGCCGCTCCCGCGCCCTCCCCCGCGCCCGACTGGTATGGCGCCCATCGCGAAACCCTGCTGGCCGCCTTCGCCGGTATTCTCGCCGGCGCCGCCCCCGGCTGGCGTGCCACCTACGGCGCCGACAAGGCCGGGGCCATCGCCCGCCGCGCCACCGCCGCCTTCGCGGCGCTGCTGCCGCATTTCCCCGACGTCGGCGGCGCGCGCAACTGGGACACCCAGTTCATCCCCGTGGCCGGCTGGTACGTGGCGCTCTATGCCGCGCTCAAGCCTGAGGGGGGCTCGGCGGAAGACGTCGGCCGGCTGATCTACGCGCTCAACCGCGCCGAGATGGAGGCCCTCCCCGCCGAGCAGAAGGCCGCCGAGCAGGCCGCCACCTTCAGCCCCGAGGGGCTCGCGGAAAAGCGCGACTGGGCAGCCTGGACGCAGAAGCGCGAGCTGCCCGCCAACTGGGTCGCCACCTTCGTCCCCGGCGACGGGCAGAGCTTCGACTTCGGCTACGACTACAGCGCGTGCGGCGTGGTGAAATACCTGCGCGCCCAGGGGGTGCCGGAGCTGGCCCCCTACGTCTGCCTCAACGACTTCCTCTCCAGCGCCGCCTACGGCACGGGGCTGCACCGCGCGCACACGCTGGCGCAGGGCGACGCGCTGTGCGATTTCCGCTACCGGAAGAACCGCCCCGTCACCCAGAGCTGGGACAGCGAGATCGCCGCGATCCGCGCCCGCCGGCGGGGCTGAAGCCTGTCGGCGTTTCCCCGGCGTTTCCCGGAGACTCGCGGGCAGACCCCGACGCACATCAGGAGCCTGCCCATGGACCACGTCCCCGCCCTGCCCCGCCGCATCGCGCTGGAGGGGGCGAGCAACCTGCGCGACCTCGGCGGCCTGCCCGCCGCCGACGGACGGCGGGTGCGCTCGGGCGTGGTGTTCCGCTCGGCCTCGCTGGCACGCCTCACCGCGGCCGACTGCGCCACCCTGGCCGGCCTCGGCCTGCGCACCGAGGTGGACTTCCGCGCCGCCGACGAACAGGCCCGCCGCCCCTCGCGCATCGCGGACATCCCCGGCCTGGAACACGTCGCCCTGCCGCTGGACCCGGCCCCCGGCTTCGACCTGGGCGGCCTGATCGCCGCGCCGGACACGCCGCCCGAGCGCTTCCTGGAAGCGATGCGCGCGGCCTACCTCGCCTACGCGCTGGAATGCACCGCCACCTACGCCCGGCTGTTCCGCCTGCTGCTGGAGCCGGCACGCCGGCCGCTGCTGTTCCACTGCACCGCCGGCAAGGACCGCACCGGGGTGGCCGCCGCCCTGCTGCTGGCGGCGCTGGGCACCCCCCGCGAGACGATCCGCGCCGACTACCTGCTCACCAACCACGACTGGCGCGGCGAACCGGAGTTCTCCGTCGGCCTGCCGCCGGCCGCGCGGGTGCTGCTGGAGGCCCACGCCCCCCTGATCGACGCCACCTTCGCCGCCATCGCCGCCGCCCATGGCGACGTCGCCACCTATTTCCACACCGGTCTGGGGATCGACCCCGCCGCCCTGCGCGCCGCGCTGCTCGAGTAGCGGCCCCGCCGGCAAAGCAAGGCAAGGCAAGGCGTTCTTCTTTTGAAAAAGAAGAACCAAGAAAATTTTATCCGTTAAGGCTTCGCGTCTGTGTCATGCGCGGAGCCAAATGGAAAAAGTCCTTTTGCTTCTTTTCCTTCAGGAAAAGAAGACCTTCCCTGTCCTTCCCGACAACAGCCCCGTTCAGAGGTGGATCAGCCCCGAGGCGGCGGCCCGGGCGCGGCTCATCTGCATGCTCTCGGTCACGGCGAGGGCGGCGGCGAGGGCGCGGCGTCCGGCGGCGGCATCGACGATCACCGGCGCGCCGTCGAGGATGGCGGCGGCGAAGGCCTCGTGCTCGGCCTGCAGGACGTCGTGGTCCTTCCAGGTGATCTGCTCGATCCGGCCTCCGCCGGTGCCGGGGATCGGCAGGCCCCGCTCGCGGCCGATCATCATCAGCTTGCGGGCGCCGAAATCGACCGACATGTAGCCCTCCTGGCTGAACAGCCGCATCTTGCGCTCGGTCTTGAGGCTGATGCGGCTGGCGGTCAGGGTGGCCACGCAGCCGTTGACGAAGCGCAGCCGGGCGTTGGCGATATCCTCGTAGGTAGAGGCCACCGGCGCGCCCACCGCATCCACGCTCTCCAGCGGGCTCTCGACCAGCGCCAGCACCAGGTCGAGGTCGTGGATCATCAGGTCGAGGATCACCGAGACATCCGTGCCGCGCGGCTTGAAGGGGGCGATGCGGATACACTCGAGATAGAGCGGCCGCTGCATGCGCGCGCTGATCGCCTTGTGCTCGGCGGAGTAGCGCAGCAGGTGCCCGACCTGGAAGACGCGATGGTTCTCCGCGGCGAGGGCGGTGAGGGCGTCGGCCTCCTCCAGGGTGGCGGCGATGGGCTTTTCCACCAGCACGTGCTTGCCGGCGCGCAGGGCCTCGGAGGCGAAGTGGAAATGCGTCTCGGCGGGGGTGGCGATCACCACCGCGTCGCAGGCGTCGAGGAGCGCGGGCCAGTCCATCGGGGGGGCACCGACCTCGCGCCCGACGCCGGCGGCATGGGCGGGGTCGGCATCATAGAGCCCGACCAGGCGCGCGCGCGGCGAGGCCGCCACCTTCTGCGCGTGGAAATGGCCGAAATGCCCGGTCCCCGCGATGCCCACCCTGAGTTCCGCCATCTGCCTCATCCTCCACATCCAGCCGGCCTGTCGCGGCGTCCTAGCAGGGACGGGCCGGCTCTGCCATGGCCGTTGTTCCCGGTTTTTGTCCGCCCGGGTTTGCCCCGAAGCCGGTTTGCCGCTATCCAGCAGCCGCGAAGAATCCTTTTCTGTCCGCTCTGCCGGGAGCATCCGCCGCGCCATGATGTATTTCAGCCGCCTCAAAGCCCTCGTGGTGATCGGCATCTGCCTGCTCGGCGTGCTGTTCTGCGTGCCCAACGCAGTCAACGCCCCGGCGTCGTGGATGCCCTGGCGCACCATCCACCTGGGGCTGGACCTGCGCGGCGGCTCGTATCTCCAGCTGGCGGTGGACATGAACGCGGTGATCCGCGAGCGGGTGGACAGCCTGGCCGATTCGAGCCGCACCGCGCTGCGCCGGGCGGGGGTGGTGCGCTTCGTGGTCACCCCGCAGCCGCCGCAGAACCGCCTGGTGGCGCGCATCGACGAGGCCGACAAGCGCGCCGCCGCCGAGGCCGCGCTGCGCAAGGTGGTGGCCGACAACCAGGGCACCGCCGGCAAGTCCGACCTCGAGTTCGCCACCCTGCCCGACGGCTCCTACGCCATCACGCTCTCGCCGGCGGCGCTGACCGAGCGCGCCACCGCCGCGGTGCAGCAGTCCATCGAGATCGTCCGCCGCCGCATCGACGAGACCGGCGTGCTCGACCCGCAGATCACCCGCCAGGGCAACGACCGCATCGTCGTGCAGCTGCCCGGCGTGGAAGACCCCAACCGCATCAAGGAGCTGCTCGGCCAGACCGCGCACATGACCTTCCGCATGGTCGCCGAGGACATCAATCCCGGCGCCGCGGTGCCCCCGCCGGGGATAGACTTCCTGCCCGACGAGAGCCTGGGCGGGCAGAAGATCGCGGTGCGCCGCTACGTCAGCGTCGATGGCGCCAACCTCACCGACGCGCGCGCGGGGCAGAACGGGCAGACCGGCGAGTGGGTGGTGGATTTCACCTTCGATTCGCAGGGCGCGCGCCGCTTCGCCGACGTCTCGCGCCAGAACGTCGGCCACCGCTTCGCCATCGTGCTCGACAACAAGGTGATCTCCGCCCCGGTCATCCGCGAGGCGATCACCGGCGGGCGCGGCCAGATCTCGGGGCATTTCGACGCCAAGTCGGCCACCGACCTCGCCGTCCTGCTGCGCGCGGGCGCCCTGCCCGCCCCGCTGACGGTGGTGGAGGAGCGCTCCGTCGGCCCCGAGCTGGGCGCCGACGCCATCCGCTCCGGCGCCATCGCGCTGGGGGTGGGCTTCGTGCTGGTGATCTTCTTCATGGGCACGTTCTACGGGCTGTTCGGCTGGTTCGCGAACATCTCGCTGCTGGTCAACCTGTTCCTGCTGATCGGGGTGCTGAGCCTGTTCGAGGCGACGCTGACCCTGCCCGGCATGGCCGGCATCCTGCTCACGCTGGGCATGGCGGTGGACTCCAACATCCTCATCAACGAGCGCATCCGCGAAGAGGTCCACAACGGGCGAACGCCGCTCAACGCCATGGAGACGGGGTTCCGGCGGGCCTACGCCACCATCATCGACTCCAACGCGGCGACGTTCCTCTCGCATGTGATGCTGTTCTTCTTCGGGGTCGGGCCGGTGCGCGGCTTCGCGGTGACGATCACCATCGGCATCGCCACCTCGATGTTCACCGCCACCATGCTCACCCGCCTGTTCATGGTCCGCTGGTTCGCCGCCCATCGTCCCCAGGCGCTTCCGGTCTAGGAGTCCGCACGAATGTTCTACCGCCCGCTGATCCGCCTCGTGCCGGACGACACGCGCATCCACTTCATGAAGGGCCGCTACCTGGGGCTGCTCGGCTCGGCGATTCTCTCGACGCTGTCGGTGATCCTGTTCTTCCATCCCGGCCTGAACCTGGGGCTGGACTTCGCCGGCGGCATCGTGATGGAGGCGAAAACCCCAGGCCCCGCCGATTTCACCGGTCTGCGCGCGGCGCTCGTGGAAAAGGGTGTGCACATCTCGGGGATGCAGCGCTTCGGCGACGCCTCCGATGTGGTGGTGCGCCTGGAGGAGCAGAAAACCGAGGCCGGCACCCAGCAGGTGGTGGAGAAGGTGCGCGCCGCCTTCGAGCAGGCCCAGCCGGGCACGCGCATCGTGCGCACCGATGCGGTGGGGGCGGCGGTCTCCAAGGAGCTGTTCGACAAGGGCATGATGGCGCTGGGCATCAGCCTGGCGATGATCCTCGTCTATATCTGGTTCCGTTTCGAGTGGGAGTTCGCGGTCGGCGCCGTGGCGACGCTGATCCTCGACCTCACCAAGGCGATCGGCTTCCTGGCGCTGACGCGGCTGGAGTTCGACCTGGTGATGATCGGCGCGCTGCTGACCGTCCTCGGCTATTCCACCAACGACAAGGTCGTCGTGTATGATCGCATGCGGGAAAACCTGCGCAAATACAAGGCGATGCCGCTGCGCGACCTGATCGACCTGTCCATCAACGAGACCCTCGCACGCACCGTGGGCACCTCGATGACGGTGTTCCTCGCCGCCCTGCCGCTGGCGCTGTTCGGCGGCTCGACGCTCTCCGGCTTTGCCTGGGTAATGCTGTTCGGCATCGTGGTCGGCACCTCCTCCTCGATCTTCATCGCCGCCCCGATCCTGCTGTTGCTGGGCGAGCACCGGCTGCGCAAGAACGTCAAGGCCCCCGTCAAGGCTCCCATCAAGCCGACGCCCTGACCCCGCCCGGAAGCGGGGTCGCCT
>CALNAL010000218.1 GCA_937874445.1 uncultured Acetobacteraceae bacterium
CCCGCTGCGCATGGCTCGGGGGCGCGGAGATGTGTATAAGAGACAGCTCGACGCGGGGGCGCAACGGTACGGTGCCAACGGCGCGGCGCGCCCCCTCTTCGAGAACCCGACAACGAATGGGTTCCAAGGGCCTCTCGGCCCCCACTGGAACCTAAGGGGGCGGGTCCAGGGCGGAGCCCTGGCCTTGCCTTACACCCGCATGGGCATCAGCACGTAGAGCGCGGAGGTATCGGCGGCGTCGCGGACGATGGTGGGGGCGGCGCCGTCGGAGAAGAGGAACTCCACGTCTCCGGCGATCTGGTCGGTGATGTCGTTGAGGTAGCGGGCCTGGAAGCCGATTTCGAGCGGCGAGGCGTCGTATTTGACGTGGTCGGCGTCGAGTTCCTCGGTGGCGGTGCCCTGTTCGGGCGAGGAGGCGGAGAGCACCAGCAGGTCCCGGGCGAGCGAGAGCTTCACCGGGCGGGAGCGCTCGGTGGAGATGGCGGACACGCGTGCCACGGCGTCGGCGAAGTCCTTCTTGCCGACGCGCAGCACCTTGTCGTTGTCGTGGGGGATGACGCGCTCGTATTCGGGGAAGGTGCCGTCGATCAGCTTGGAGGTGAGGGTGACGGTCTCGACCTCGAACTGGATGCGGGTATCGGAGAGGGCGATGGCGATATCGCCGGAGACCTCCTCGATGAGCTTGCGCACCTCGGCGATGGTCTTGCGCGGCACGATCACGCCGGGGATGCCGGCGGCGCCTTCGGGCAGCGGCTCCTCGACGCGGGCGAGGCGGTGGCCGTCGGTGGCGACGGCGCGCAGCACCTGGGTGCCCTCGTTCTCGGCGGCGTGCACGAAGATGCCGTTGAGGTAGTAGCGGGTTTCCTCGGTGGAGATGGCGAAGCGGGTGCGGTCGATGAGGCCGCGCAGGGCGAGCGCCGGCAGGGCGAACTTGTGGGGCAGGGTGCCGGCGGTCATGGAGGGGAAGTCCTCGGTGGGCAGCACCACCAGGGACGTGGCGTAGCGCCCGGCGCGCAGGGTGAGCTGGGCATCTCCGCCGGAGTGTTCCAGCTCGACCTCCGCGCCCTCGGGCAGCTTGCGGACGATCTCGTAGAGCGTGGCGGCCGGGGCGGTGCAGGCTCCGGAATCGGTCTCGGTGGCGACGAGTTCCTCGACCACCGCGATTTCCATATCGGTGGCGGTGAGCGTGAGGTGCCCGTCGCGCACGGTGATCATGACATTGGCGAGGATGGGGATGGTGTTGCGCTTCTCCACCACGCTCTGGACGTGGCCCAGAGCCTTCAGAAGCGTTGCACGGTCGGCCTTGAACCTCATGGCATCCTCGTCAGGAAGATTAGGGCCCGGCGTCCCTGGAAGGGGGAGTCGGGTCGATCACCTTAGCAACGGCCGAGGATGTCGGAAAGGCTTTAGGATTCCAGCATCCGCCGCAGCAACTCGACATTCTCGGCGAAGGAGGCGTCCACCGCCATCAGCTCGGTGACGCGCTGGACGGCGTGCATCACCGTGGTGTGGTCGCGGTTGCCGAACTTGCGGCCGATTTCCGGCAGCGAGCGGGACGTGAGCTGCTTGGCGAGGAACATCGCCACCTGGCGCGGACGCGCGACGTTGCGGGCGCGGCGGGCGGAGGACATGTCGCTGACGCGGATGTTCCAGTGCTCGGCGACGCGGCGCTGGATTTCCTCGATGGTGACGCGCCGGTCGTGCGCCTTGAGGATGTCGTGCAGCACCTCCTGGGTGGTCTCCAGGGTGACGGCGCGGCCGAACAGGTTGGCGTGGGCGATCAGGCGGTTGAGCGCGCCCTCCAGCTCGCGGATGTTGGAGGTGATCTTGTGGGCGAGGAACTCCAGCACCTTGGGCGGCACCGGCACGCCGGCGCGGGCGGCCTTGGCGGCGAGGATGGAGACGCGCAGCTCGAAGGTGGTGGCGTGCAGGTCGGCGACCATGCCGCAGCCGAGGCGGGTGCGCACCCGCTCCTCCAGCCCCGAGAGGTCGGAGGGCGACTTGTCGGCGGAGACGACGATCTGCTTGCCGGCATCGACCAGGGCGTTGAAGGTGTGGAAGAACTCCTCCTGCGTCGCGTCCTTGCCGATGAGGAACTGCAGGTCGTCGATCATCAGCACGTCGACGCTGCGCAGCTCCTCCTTGAACTCCATGGTGGACTGCGAGCGCAGCGCGGAGATGAAGCGGTACATGAACTTCTCGGCCGACATGTAGGTGACCGAGACCGGCAGCCCCTCGCGCGAGGTGGCGCCGCCGCGTACCAGCTCCCAGGCGATGGCGTGCATCAGGTGGGTCTTGCCCAGGCCGACGCCGCCGTAGAGGAACAGCGGGTTGAATCCGGCCGAGGCGGGCTGCTCGGCCACCCGGCGGGCGCAGGCATAGGCGAACTCGTTGGGCTTGCCGACGACGAAACTGTCGAAGGTGAAGCGCGGGGCGAGCGCGGCGGTCAGCTCGATGCGTTCGGCAGCGCGCTCGTCGGGATGGGGCGGAGCGGGGG
>CALNAL010000219.1 GCA_937874445.1 uncultured Acetobacteraceae bacterium
ATGCCCATAATGTTCCGTATTCGTAACGTATTGCCGTGCCAACGCGAGGCCGGCCGGGGATTCCTCCGCAATTCGGGCTCTCAGAAATGCCCGACCCAGCCGGGCGGCAGGTAGTGCAGGCTGATGCGGCACGGGCCGGGCTCGGTGCTGGAAGGGTCGGGAGCGTTCAGCTCTCCCTCGATGCCGTCCTGGCGGTCGAAGGCGAAGGAGACCACGTAGCGCGCCCCGCCCGGCCCCTTGCCGTCGGGGGAGGGGGTCTTCGAGGCCAGGGGCGCCCCGGAAGGCGGGCCGTAGGCGGCCTGCAACTGGTCCAGGACATAATTGAAGCGTGCGACGCAGCTCCGCGGCGTTTCCGTGGCGGTGGCGACGGCCAGCGCATCCGCCGCCTTGCGGGTGCGGTCGTAGTTCTGCGTGACCGAGAACATCATGCCGGAGATCGCCGTGGTGTAGGCCAGGACGCCGCCGCCATTTTCGTTCGTGATGACCCGGCCGTTGCCATGGTTGCGCGTCATCGCCTCGCTGATCGGGCTGCCGTAGGGGATGTTGCCGAACCCCGTCGGTCCGCTGTGGCGCGTCCCGCCCTGGGCTCCTCCCTGGGTCGGGGCAGGGCCGGCGCCTGCCAGTACCAGGATCGCCGCCAGTGCCGAGACGGCGGCCGGAGCCCTTGCTGCCGATCGCATTCTCTGTCCCTTTCCGTCGTTGCGAGGGGGCAGTCTGGCCGGGAGAGGCTAACGGGAAACTAAAGCGCCGGGCCGGATTTGTTGCGGTTCATGCTTTTCCGCCCCCTTCTTCCGCCCCCCGGCCCGGGGGCTGGCGGCGGATAGTGGTTGACGGGCGGGGACTCGCGGGATTCTCTGGCGGAGACCCCCACAGCCGAAGGGCGCGGCCATGAATGGCGAGAAGCCGAACGACATCTTCGATCGTGCCGCCGTCGAGGCCGAGATCGACGACCTGCAGTGGCGGTTCGACCGTCTCTTCGAGCAGGCCAATTCCGCCGAACCCGATGACACCGAGCGGCGGCGGATGGCGGCCGAGGTCGCGGCCCTGCGCTACCGCCAGGGGGCCCTCAAGCGCGCCCTGCAAGTGGCCGGCATGGCCGCCGAGGCCGAGGCGGCGCCGGCGGCGCAGGCCCCCACCGAGGAGGTGATGGCCGCCCGCCAGCTCGCCGCCATGGTGCTTTCCTTCGGCAAGCTGCCGGGGGCGCTGCGTCTGCTGGCGCAGGAGGTGCTCGGCATTACCGACGGGCGCGGCCTCGCGGGGCGGGTCATCGCCACCGACGACAAGCCCCGCCTGGTGCCCTTCGACGAGCCGGTCTTCCTCATCCGCGGCCAGGACCGGGTGGGCGGCGACGCCGTGCGCGCCTGGGCCGACCTCGCCGAGAAGGCCGGGGCCGGGCCGGACATCCTCCAGGCCGCCCGCGACCATGCGCGCCGCTTCGATGCCTGGCCGGTCAAGAAGATCCCCGACCTGACCGTCCGCGAGGGCCCCGCCGCCGAGGACGACTGAGCCCCCGTGTCCTGAGACGTGGCCGTGGAGATCCCGTTTGTCCGTGACATTCCGCCCGCCGGAGGGGGGCGCTCCGCTCCCGGGCCTCTCCCGCCTGATGGTCCTGGGCCTGGCTGCCTCGGCGCTGTTCTCCGTCACTTTCGTTCTCAACCGGGCGATCAGCCTGGCGCACGGCCCCTGGGTGTGGAGCGCGGCCCTGCGCTACCTCGATACCGCCGTGCTGCTCGGCGGCTGGCTGCTGGTGCGGCGGGGGCCGCGCTATCTCGGGCAGGTGCTGGGGGTGTTCCGCGCGCGGCTGCCGTTCTGGCTGCTGGCGGGAACCGTGGGCTGCGGGGTGTTCTACGCCGGCTGCTGCTATGCCGCCGACCATGCGCCGGGCTGGATCGTCGCCGCCACCTGGCAGAGCACCATCCTCGCCTCGCCGCTGGTGCTGCGCGCCTTCGGGGCGCGGGTGCCGCTGCGGGGCGTGGCCTTCATGGGGCTGATCTTTGCCGGCATCGTCGGGCTCAACGCCGGCCGCCTCGCGGGGGGCGTGCCGGCGGAGCAGATCCTCACCGGGGTGGTGCCGATCCTGCTGGCGGCGGTGGCCTATCCCACCGGCAACCAGCTGCTGCACCGCGCCCGCCACGCCGACGCGCGTTCCTCCGCCACCCTGGCCGACCCGATCGCCGCAGTGCTGCTGATGACCCTGGGGTCGCTGCCCGGCTTTGCCGCGCTGGTGCTGGCGGTGCGTCCGCCGCCGCCGGGGGTCGAGCAGATCGCGGCCACCGCGGTCGTGGCGCTGTTCGCCGGCTGCCTCGCGACCACGTTGTTTCTCTACTGTCTCTTATACACATCTGACGCTGCCGACGAAGGCTTAGGTGTAGATCT
>CALNAL010000220.1 GCA_937874445.1 uncultured Acetobacteraceae bacterium
GTGCTGCCGCTGCCCGAGCCCACCCAGGCACCCGGGCTCTACGCGCTGATCGTCCGTCCCGGCGACGGCACCCCCTTCGCCGACCCCGACGACGCCCCCGCCGCGGTGCAGCTGGTGTTGCGCACCGACCTCGCTCCCACCGTCTGGCACGGCACCGACGGCGACACGGTGCAGGTGCGCAGCTACGCCACCGGCCAGCCCCTGCCCGCGGTGGCGATCGACCTGCTGGCGGCCAACAACGAGATTCTCGCCACCGCCACCACCGACCCCAACGGGCTGGCGCATTTCGACGCCCCCCTGCTGGAGGGCAGCGGCGGGATGGCCCCCGCGGAGCTGCACCTGCGCGGCCCGGGCGGCGACTTCACCCGCCTCGCCCTCGCCGGAGCAGGCCTCGACCTGGGCGGCAATGCGATCTCGGGCGAGATGCAGCCCGGGCCGATCGACCCGTTCCTGTGGACCGACCGCGGCATCTACCGCCCCGGTGAGACGGTGCAGGTGATGGCCCTGCTGCGCAACGAGGCGGGAGTCCCGGTCGATCTGCCGCTGCACCTGATCGTCACCCGCCCCGACGGGCGCGTCTTCAGCGACACCGTGCCGCCGCGCACCGCCGATGCCGCGCTGCACCTGCCGCTGGCCCTCTCTCCCGGCGCCCCGCGCGGCACCTGGACGATCGCGCTGCGCACCGACCCCAACGGGCCGCTGCTCGCCTCGCGCGATTTCCAGGTGGATGCCTTCGTGCCGCCGCGTCTGGCGGTGGCCTTCGCCGCGCCGCTGCCCGCCGCCCTGGCGCCGGGACAGCGCGCCGAGCTGCCGCTGGCGGTGCGCTTCCTCTACGGCGCGCCGGGCGGCGACCTCGCCGGCAACGCCTCCCTCACCCTCGAACCCGACCCGACCCCCTTCGCCGCCTATGCCGCCTACCGCTTCGGCCTGGCCGACGACCCCTTCAGCGGCACTCGCAGCGAGGTCCCGCTGGCCGCCACCGACGCCGCCGGCGAAACGCGCGTGCCGCTCGACCTCGCCCGCCTGCCCGACACCTCCCGCCCGTTGCGCGCGGTGGTGCAGGCAGTGGTGGACGACCCCGCCGGACGCAGCGTCGCCGCCACGGCCACCCTGCCCATCCGTCCCGCGACCCCGCTGATCGGCATCGCCCCGGCCTTCTCCGGCGATTCCATCGACGCCGGGACCGAGGCCGCCTTCCGCCTGCTCGCCGTGGACCCCGAGGGCAAGCGCGTGGCCCTGCCGGTCAGCCTACGCCTGGTGCGCCAGACCCCGCAGTGGCGCCTCGCGGTGGCCCACGGCCAGGCGCGCTACGAGACCCTCTGGCGCGACGAGCCGGTGGACGGCCAGCAGATCACGCTTCCCGCCGAGGGCGAGCCCTTCGTCTATCGCCGCGCCCTGCCCGCCGGGCGCTACCGGCTGCAGGTGGTGCAGACGGGCGCCGGAAAGACGGGCGACGGGGGGAAGGCGGGCGGCGGCATGGCGGCCAGCTCGGTGGTGTTCTTCTCCGGCTGGGCCGACGGCGCCGACCCCGACGTGCCCGCGCATGTCGCGGTGCGGACCGACCGGCAGAGCTACAAGCCCGGCGATACCGCGCATCTGCGGGTCGAGGCGCCCTGGGCCGGCCCCGCCGCGGTGGTGGTGATGACCGACCGGGTCAAACAGCTCATCGACATCACCCCCGCCACGCCCGATTTCACGGTGGACGTGCCGGTCACCGCCGACTGGGGTCCCGGCGCCTATGTCGGGGTGCATGTCTTCCGCCCCGGCAATCCGGTGGCGGGCGGCCCCGAGGCCAACCCGAAGGGCCGGGAGAAGGAACCGCCGGCCCGCGCCATCGGCGTCGCCTGGCTGGGCCTCGACCCCGCCCCGCGCACCCTGCCGCTGGCGCTGGAGAGCGCGCCCGTCCTGCGCCCGCGCAGCTCCGCCGCCTTCGCGGTCAAGACCGCGCCGGGCGCCTGGGTGACTCTGGCGGCGGTGGACGAGGGAATCCTCGGGCTCACCGGATTCGCCACCCCCGACCCGCTCGCCCACTACTTCGGCAAGCGCATGCTCGGCGTGGATATCCACGACGACTGGGCCCGCCTGCTGGCGCCGGCCGGCCCGGCCACCACCACCCTCCGCCAGGGCGCCGGCGGCGACGAGGAAGGACCGGCGGGGGCCATCCCGCAGAAGATCGTCTCGCTGTTCGCCGGACCGGTGCAGGCCGACAAGGAGGGGGTGGCGCGCTTCACTCTCGACCTGCCCGACTTCGCCGGCACGCTGCGGCTGATGGCGGTGGGCTGGAACGGCGCGAAAACCGGCAGCCTCGGACAGGACGTGCTGCTGCGCGACCCCGCCGTGGTGGAGCCGCTGCTGCCGCGCTTCCTCGCCCCCGGCGACACGGCGCGGGCGGCGGTGCTGCTGCACAACCTCGAACTGCCCGCCGGCCGCTTCACGCTGCATGTCGCGGCCTCGGGCAGCCTGGCACTCTCGGCCCCGCCCCCGGCCTCGGTGGAACTGGCGGCACAGCAGCGCCTCGTGGTGCCGCTGGCGCTGACCACCGCCGGCGTCGGCCCCAACACGCTCGGGACGGGCACGGTGGAAATCACCGTCGACGGGCCGGAGGGATTCCATGTCGCGCACTCCGCCACGCTGGAGGTCCATCCCGCCCGCGCGGCGCTGACGCGCGTCAGCCCGCTCACCCTGGCGCCCGGAGCCAGCCAGACGGTGACGCCCGACGCCGCCGGCCTGCTCCCCGGCAGCTGGCAGGCCACCGCCAGCTTCGGCGGCGGGGTGCGCTACGACCCGGCGCCGATGGTCCGCGCGCTGGAAGCCTATCCGATGGACTGCCTGGAGCAGCTCGCCAGCCGCGGCCTGGCGCTCGCCATGCTGGGCGGCACCCCCGTCGATGCCGACCGGATGGGCCGGTTGCAGCGGGTAGTCTCCGCGCTCGCCGACCGCCAGCGCTACGACGGCAGCTTCGGCCTGTGGTCGGCCGAGGAGGCGGCCCAGCCGTGGCTCTCCGCCTACGCCACCGACGTGCTGCTGCGCGCGCGCAAGGCCGGGGCGGAGGTGCCCGCGCCGGTGCTCGAGCAGGCCCTCGGCTGGCTCGCCTCCGAGGTGGCCCAGCCGCCCACCGACCCCGACGAGACCGCGGCACAGGCCTATGCGCTCTACGTGCTGGCCCTGGCCGGCAAGGCGCCGGCGGGGGCGGTGCGCGTCGCCGCCGCCGCGGTGGCCGACGAGCCCACCCCGCTCGCCCGCGCGCAGATCGCCGCCGCCCTGGCCCGCCTCGGCCAGGCCGACAAGGCGCGCGCGATCTTCGCCGGCGTGCTCGCCGACCCGGCACGCAAGCCGTGGAGCGCCGATTTCGGCTCCGCGCTGCGCGATGCGCTGGCGGGGGCGGTGCTGGCGGCCGAGAGCGGCACGATGGCCCCCCAGCTGGCGGATATCCGCGCGCGGCTGCCCGGCGCCGACCTCTCCCCCGACACGCTCAACACCCAGGAGCAGGCCTGGGCGGTGGCCGCCGCCGCCGCGCTCGGCGCAAACGCCCCGCCCGTCGCGCTGGAGGTGGACGGCAAGGCGCTCGCCCCGGCCCCGCGGCTTGCACTGCCGCTCTCCGGCCCGCTCGTGCTGCGCAACCTCGGCACGGCGGCGATTTCCGGCAGCGTGGCGGTGCGCGGCGTGCCGTTCGTCTCCCCGCCGGCGGCGCGCGCCGGGATGGAGCTGCGGCGCGCCTTCTTCACCCTCGACGGGCACAAGCTGGCCCCTGACAAGCTGACCCAGAACACCGCCTTCGTGATGGTGCTGGAGGGCCGCGCCACCGACGGGCAGGCCCACCAGGCGATGGTGCTCGCGGGTCTGCCGGCCGGCTGGGAGATCGCCGGGCAGTTCCCCGGCGGCAAGGTGGCCGGCATGGACTGGCTGGGCTCGCTGAGCGCGCCCGACCGCCAGAGCGCCGCCGACGATCGCTACGCCGCCGCCCTGTCTCTCTCCGCCGAGCACCCCGACTTCCGCCTCGCGGTGGTGCTGCGCGCGGTGACGCCCGGCAGCTTCGAGGCCCCCGCCCCCGTGGCGACCGACATGTACCGCCCCGGCGTGTTTGCACGCCTGGGCGCCGGACGGGTCACGGTGGCGCCGGCCGGGCACTAGGCCGTGCCCCGGCGCGGGCGGCGGGCGGCACGGCTTCTGCTGGCGGCTCCGCTGCTGGCCGGCCCACTGCTGACCGGCATGGCCGCGCTGCTGGCCGTGCTGCTGTTGGGCCGGCTCTCCCCGGCGCCGCTGCCCGACGCGGCGGCCTGGGGCACCCGCGTGCTCGCCCGCGACGGCACGCTGCTCGCCCTCGCGCCTGCCCCTGGCGGGGTCTGGCGGCTGGAGACGGCGCCGGCGGAGGTTTCCCCCTTCCTGCGCCGGCTGCTGGTGGAGGTGGAGGACCGCCGCTTCGCCACCACGCCGGGGGTCGATCCGGCCGCCGTGCTGCGCGCCGCCTGGCAATGGGGCCGGGCCGGGCACGTGGTCTCCGGCGGCTCGACGCTGACCATGCAGGTGGCCCGCCTGCTCGCCCCCGCCCCGCGCCGGCTCTCCGCCAAGGTTCTGGAAGCGGCCCGTGCCCTCGACCTGTGGTGGCGCCTGCCGCGCGAACGGATTCTCGGCCTGTGGCTCTCCCTGGCCCCGTTCGGGGGCAATCTGGTAGGGGTGGAGGCGGCCTCCTGGGCCTATTTCGGCAAGCCCCCCGGCGCGCTGGACGCGGCCGAGGCGGCGCTGCTGGTGGCCCTGCCCCGCCGTCCCGAGGCGCTGCGC